>DATAIW010000497.1:0-2546 GCA_036262455.1 Candidatus Limnocylindrales bacterium
GTGGGGGAGGGGTTCCAGCCACCGAACGAGCCGACGGAGATCGCCCTCGATCGCTTCTACAGCCTGCTCCTCGAGACAGGGGAGCGGCTCCAGTTCAGCTTCGGGCCGCGCGAGGCGTTCCTCGCCTGGTGGCGGGCGGCCCAGCGGGCCGGTCACCTGATCCTGCTCGAGGCCCGGACGGCAGACGGCGAGGTCCAGGCCGGTCTGGTCCTCTATCGCCACGGTGAGCGGCTCTCGACCGTCCACTCGGGCGACCATGCGGCAGCCCGGCGCGACCATCCTGGTGCCCTGCACCTCCTTCGCTGGCGGGCGATCGAGCTGGCGATCCGCGAAGGACGAACAGAGATGGACCTCGGCGGCGCCGACGTCGCCGGGGCCCGTCGCGAGCCAAGGGAAGGCGAGCCGATGTGGGGCCTCTACCAGCACAAGCGGTCGTTCGGCGGGGAGTGGCTGGAGCTCGCCGGCGCGCACGAGCGAGTCCTCGACCCGAATCGCTACCGGCTCGGGCGGATCGCGGCGAAAGCAGCCCGGCTTCTCGGACGGCGATGAGCGACGAAGCGACGATCGCGTCGCTGATGGCGGCCGAGGGTGGCGGTCCGCAGCAACTCAACGGGCTGGTCGAGCGGCTGTCGGCCGGCGGCCTCCTGCGGGGTGCCCGGGAGGGCGGACGGGCGATCGGGCCGACCGCGCTCGGAGAGATCCTCGTCGAGGACATCACGGACGACTCCCGAGCGGTCCGCCCCGGATCCCTGTTCGTCGCCGTCCCGGGTCTGCACGTCGACGGCCACGTGTTCGTGGCCTCCGCCGCCGCTGCCGGGGCCGCGGCGGCGATCGTCGAACGGCCGCTTCCCGACGTCGCGCTGCCGCAGCTCGTCGTCGAGCGCGCGGCGGCCGCACTCGCCGAATCCGCCGCCTGGTGGTTCGGCGACCCATCACGCCGGCTGGGCGTCGTCGGGATCACGGGCACCGACGGCAAGACGACGACGTCGTTCCTGGCCGTGGCCGCCCTCGAAGCGGCCGACGTGTCCTGCGGCCTCGTCGGCACCGTCGCGACCCAGATCGGAGCGGTGCGCGAGGCGAACCCGGAGCACACGACGACCCCCGGCGCGCTGCTCCTCCAGCGGACGCTCCGGGCGATGGCCTCGGCGGACAACGATGTCGCGGTCGTGGAGACGACCTCGCACGGGCTCGCGGCGGACCGGGTCCGGGGCATCGCCTACGACATCGCGATCTTGACGAACCTGACCCACGAGCATCTCGAGTTCCACGGCTCGTGGGAGGCATACCGCGACGCCAAGCTGTCGCTGTTCGAGCGGCTGGCGGTCGGACCGGCGAACCCCGTCAAGGAGCTGGGCGGCCGGCGCTGGCCGAAAGGGGCGATCGTCAACGCCGATGACCCGAACGCCGGCGCCTTCGCCGGTGTCGCCCAGGAGGCCGGCGCCCGGATCGTGACCTACGGGACCGACTCGGGCGCCGACGTCCGCGCGACCCACATCGAGGAGGACGCCCGGCGTCTTCGGATCGGCTACGAGGCGCCGTCCGGCGCAGCCGTCCTCGACCTCCAGCTTGCGGGGCGCTTCAACGTCCACAACGCGCTGGCCGTCGTCGCCATGGGCGAGGTCCTGGACCTCGACCCGGCGGCGGTCCGGGCCGGCCTGGCCGGTGTTCGAGGCGTCCCCGGCCGGATGGAGCGACTCGCCGCCGGCCAGCCGTTCGGGATCGTCATCGACTACGCCCACAGCCCGGCCTCGCTCGAGAAGGTCCTCGACCTGCTGGCCCCGCTCGCTGCTGCCCGCGGCGGCGGCGTGATCGCCGTCTTCGGCTCGGCGGGGGAGCGCGACACCGAGAAGCGCCCGATGATGGGCCTGATCGCAGCCGAGCGGGCCCGCCTGGTCATCGTCACGAACGAGGACCCGCGCGGCGAGGACCCGATGACGATCCTCGAAGGAATCGCACGCGGCGCCGAGGATGGCGGCAAGCGCCGCGATCGCGACCTGTTCCTGATCGCCGACCGTCGCCGTGCGATCGAAGCCGCGTTCGAACGAGCGCGGCCGGGCGACATCGTCCTCCTCGCCGGCAAGGGCCACGAGCAGTCGATCATCGGCCCGGACGGACCCGTCGCCTATGACGAGCGCCAGACCGCCCTCGCCGTCCTGGCCGGGCTCGGATTTGTCCCGGATCCGGCCACCTGACGTGCGCGGCTGCCTCTTCGTCCTCGTCCTCGGCGCCGCAATCCTCGGCGGCGCCGCCTGGTTCGGCTCGCCGATCCTGGCCTCGACCGTCATCGCGACGGCGCTCCAGAACGCCGGCTATCATGCGGCGACCTCGACTGTGACAGCCACGTCGGACCCGCCGCCCAAGCTCCTCCTCGGCCGTGCCGACCAGGTCGAGATCCGCGGTACCGACGTCGATTTCCGGGCGTTCCATGCGGCCAGCCTCGACCTCGTCCTGACCGACGTCGACGTCGTCGGCCGGACGGCGGCCCGGATCAGCGGCCGGATCGTGGGCGCCGAGCTGGCCACGACGGACGGGACCGCAACGACCGC
>DATAIW010000498.1:0-4555 GCA_036262455.1 Candidatus Limnocylindrales bacterium
GGACGAACCAGGTTGAAATCGGTCAGGGAGAGGACGAACGAGGCGACGAGCGGCCCGAACGTGAACAGAAGGAAGCCGATGATCCAGGGCCCGACGAACACGAGTCCCCAGATCGCCTCGCGGCCCGACGGGCTGGTGAACCTGCGTCGTCGGCCGAGCGGGGCGGGTCCAACGAGCGCCTCGGTCGTGTGGGTCATGGCTGGATGGGCTCCAATCCGGAGAGAGTAGGCCCCCTCGGGCCTGGGGGACGCCGAGGGGGCCAGGAGTGAGGAGGAGCCGTCTTACGGGGTCGCCGCGTCGAAGATGCCTTGGAGGGTCGCTTGGAGCTTCGTCAGCTCAGCGTCCATATCGACTCCGGACGTGGTCCGGTAGTTGTTGCCGAAGGCCTGCATAGCGCTCCGGACCTTGGCGTAGTCGGGGACGAATGACTGGTGGTTGGGGACGTCCGGATAGGCGAGCATCGCCTTTGCCACGTCCCAGTTGAGCCTCATGCCCGGGAAGTTCTTGTCGATCGAGTCGAACCAGGCCTGCTGCTTGGTCTGATCAGCGGGCATTGCGCCGTACGCCGTCAGCAGGTCCACGGAGGCGACCATCGCCGTGAGGGCCTTGAACGCCGCATCCGGAACCTTGGTCGTCTTGAGGACGCTGAACGTGTCCGCATGAAGCGGTGAGACGATCTTGCCGTTGACCGTGGGGTTCACGGCGAACCCGAACTTGAAGGCCTTCTTGGGGGCCGCCGGCGTCACGCAGCACGTGAACCACGTGTGGCCTTCGTCGATGG
The DNA here is from genome assembly GCA_036262455.1 of Candidatus Limnocylindrales bacterium. GTDB lineage: Bacteria > Chloroflexota > Limnocylindria > Limnocylindrales > CSP1-4 > CF-46. Next base: position 782 of record DATAIW010000498.1, read on the forward strand.
CCAGGTTGCCCGATCCGAACTCGCTGCCCCCGCTGAGCAGGTCGCTCGCGACCTGGGCGGCGGTCGGGATGAAGTGGTCCTTCCAGACGCCGTCGTTGTACCACTTCTCGCCCTGCTTGATGTAGTCGGGGACGACCGCGGTCTTGCCATCGGCGGCAAGCAGAGCACCACTGCCGAAGAACGCCGTTTCCGCGCGGGCGTTGTAGTTGTCCATGTACTGGGAGTCGAACCCCCACTGGACGATGTTCGTCGGGTCGAAGCCGGCTTCCGTCGCGTCCTTTTGGTTCTTGTCGACGGTCAGCTTCATCGAGAGGGTGCGGAGCGCGTCGAGATCCCAGGGCTTGCCGTCGTACGTGTCGCCAACCTTGGTCGGCGGGAGCGGCAGCCCGGCCTCGTCGAAGAGGTCCTTGTTGTAGAAGATGAACGAGGGGTAGACGGCGAACGGCAGACCAACCGTCGCTCCGTTCTGCCCGAGCGAGTTGAAGAAGTCAACCAGGGGCTGGTCGACCCCGGTCGACGTGTATCCCGTCGACTGGATCAGCGCCTTGAGATCGAGCAGCTGATCGGTGAACAGGTTGAGACCCTCGACGCCGACCGGGCCGATGATGTCCGGGGCGTTGCCGGCTGCGATCTCCGTCTTGAGGATGTTCGCCGCCTGGGTGTTGTCGACGATCTCGTACTGGATGTAGACGTCCTTCTGTGACGCGTTGTACGCGGTGATGAACGCCTGCTCCGGCCCGATCTGGGCGGGCTGGGTGCCGGCTCCGAGGCCGATGAACCAGCGGACGACGACGCCGCCATTCGGGCCCGGGCCCGCTGCGATCGGCGGCGCACTGATAAGCACCGTCGACGGGGACGGGAGCGCCGTCTGCGTGGCGGCGGACGGCGTGGTCGCCGACGCTGAAGGGGACGGGGTTGCGGACGCGTTGCACGCGCTGGCCAGCAATACGACAAGAGCCCCCATGGCGAGGACCTTGTGCGGCCCTGATCCTGGACGTTTCATTGCGGCGGTCTCCTCCTCTACGAGATCTCGTTCGATCTCCACCTCTGGTGGTGGACGAAGGGTTGGTGGGCGTGGGCTCCGACCTCACGGTCGAGGTCCGCCGGGCGCCGGCCGGCTCAGGGCATCGCCCTCCCGGCGCTGGACGCCCGGCGGATGAGCTCGGTGGTCAGGATCACCCGGCGGGGCGCCCGATCGGCATCCTCGACCAGCTCGAGCAGGAGGCGGGCCGATTCCTGGCCCATCTCCTCGATCGGCTGGCGGACGCTCGTCAATGGCGGGCGGGCGGTCGCTGCGACCGGCGAATCGTCATAGCCGACGATGGCCACGTCCTCGGGGACGCGCCGGCCGGCGGCGTCGAGGACCGACATCGCGCCGGCGGCCATCAGGTCGGAGGCGGCAAACACGGCGTCGAGGTCCGGCCGTGCCGCGAGGAGCTGGCGCATCGCCGCGGCGCCGCCGTCCTGGGTGAAGTCCGCGGCGGCCTCGAGGGTCGGATCGGCTCCGAGGCCGGCCGCGACCAGCGCGTCGCGGTAGCCGTGGAGGCGATCCTGGGAGGCCATCATGTCAGCCGGTCCCCCGATCGAGGCGATGACCCGCCGGCCGCCGGCGATCAGGTCCTCGACTGCGTTCCGGGCTCCGCCGCGATTGTCGACGTCGACGTAGCTCACGCCGCGATTGCGGAGCGGACGCCCGACGACCACGGTCGCGATCCGCGCGTCGATGATCCGGCCGGGCAGAGGATCGTCGCCGTGGAGGCTGACGAGGATCGCACCGTCGACGTGGCCGGCGACCAGGTAGTCCGCGGTCCGCTGGCTGTCGCCGATCGTCTCCGGCATGAGCAGGACGACCTGGACGTCGCGGGCGGCGACCGTCGTGCTGATGCCGCGCAGGAGGCGCGGGAAGAACGGATCGCTGAACAGGCGGCCGGTGGGCTCCGTGATGACGACCGCGATCGATCCGCTCCGGCGGGTGACCAGGCTGCGCGCGGCACGGTTCGGGACGTAGCCGAGCTTCTCGACCGCGGTCTCGACCGAGCGCCGGACGTCACCGCTCACGCGAGGCGAGCCGTTCACGACGCGGGACACGGTCGCGCGCGACACGCCGGCCAGGCGAGCCACCTCTTCGAGAGTCACACCCCGCGGCCGGGGTTGCGTGTTGGAGACGGTCAACTGCGTCCTCCATGAGAGCGCTCTCACGCTCAACACGCACGTTAGCACGCCATGTCAAGAGAGCGCTCTCACACATGCGCATTGCCGCTGGGCGACAGGCCACGGGCGGCGCGGTCGCGCCGCGTGCCCAGCGGACCCGTGCGGCCCGTCCGGGAGCCCGTATGCGAAACTGGGCCGATGCAGCACAGCGTTCGCCCGTGACCGCGACACCGGCCGCCTCGGGTCTCGAGGCCGCCCTGGAGCGCTACGAGGCCGTCATCGGGATCGAGGTCCACTGCCAGCTCAAGACCGCCTCGAAGATGTTCTGCGGCTGCTCGAACGCCTATGCCGACGCGCCGCCGAACACCCACACCTGCCCGGTCTGTCTCGGCCTGCCCGGGACGCTCCCGGTCATCAACCGGCGCGCGGTCGAGCACGTCCTGGCGACGGGCATCGCGATCGGCGCCGAGACGCCGCCGGCCACCCGCTGGGACCGCAAGAACTACTTCTACCCGGACCTCCCGAAGGGCTATCAGATCAGCCAGTACGACCTGCCGCTGGCCGCCCACGGCCGCCTGACGTTCGGGACCTCGGAGGGGGAGGTCACGATCGGGATCACCCGGGCCCACCTCGAGGAGGACACGGCCAAGCTGGTCCACGGCACCGACGAGACGGGTGGCCGGATCAGCCTGATCGACTTCAACCGCTCCGGTGCGCCCCTGATGGAGATCGTCACCGACCCCGACGTCCGGTCGGCCGAGCAGGCCCGCCGCTACGCCGAGGAGCTCCAGGCCCTGCTCCGGGCGATCGGCGCCAGCGACGCCGACATGGAGCGCGGCCAGATGCGGGTCGAGGCCAATGTCTCGCTCCGGCCGCGCGGCACCGAGCCGTTCGGGATCCGGGTCGAGGTCAAGAACATGAACTCGTTCCGCTCGGTGGAGCGGGCGATCGCCTACGAGATCGAGCGCCAGGCGGCGGCCCTCGACGCGGGCGAGACGCTGACCCAGGACACCCGGGGCTGGAACGAGGATCGCGGGACGACCTACGTCATGCGATCCAAGGAGGACAGCCACGACTACCGCTACTTCCCGGAGCCGGACCTGCCGCCGCTGCGGGTCGATGCCGGATGGCTCGCCTCGATCCGCGAATCGCTGCCGGAGCTCCCGGCGGCCCGTCGCGCCCGCTACGAGGCGAACCTCGGGCTGTCCGCATACGACGCGGCCGTGATCGTCGGCGACGGCGCGGCAACCGCCCTGTTCGAGGGGGCGCGCGCGGCAGACCCGGCCGCCGATCCGAAGGCGCTCGCGAACTGGGTGACCGGCGCGTTCCTCGGCCTGCTTCGGACGGACCCCGGGGCGGCGGCACGGATCGACCCAGCCCAGCTGGCCGACCTGGTCGGCCGCGTGACGGCCGGCGAGCTGTCGGGCACGAACGCGAAGGAGGTCTTCGCGGCCCACGCCGCCGACGGCGCGACCATGGCGGCGATCGTCGACGCACGCGGATTCCGCCAGATCTCGGACACGGGCGCGCTCGCCGCGATCGTCGACGAGGTCGTCGCGGCCAACCCGAAGGCGCTTGACGATTACCGTGCCGGCAAGCCGGTCCTCGGCTTCTTCGTCGGCC
>DATAIW010000499.1:0-2638 GCA_036262455.1 Candidatus Limnocylindrales bacterium
TCCCCGGACGAGGCGCGGCGCGGCGGCGGGTCGTGGCGCTGGCGCTCGGGGCCGTCATCGTCCTGGTCACGATCGTGCCCCTCGTCGCGGTCCTCCTGACCGCGCTGACCCGGGCGGTCGGGCTTGCCCCGGTGCCGGCCAACTGGACCCTGGCCAACTTCGCCGAGGCAGTGGACGGCCGCTTCGTCGATGGCCTGGTCCACAGCTTCGGGCTGGCGGTCGCGGCGGCCACGATCGTGCTGCCGCTGGGCGGGCTGCTCGCGGTCATCGGGCGGCGCGGACGTGGTGGCGGTGCCCTTCGAACGGCGGCGACGATGGGGTTCGCCCTGCCGGGATCGGCGCTGGCGATCGGGGTCCTCCTGGCGTACGGCGGCTGGCTGCGCGACACGCTCGCGATCATCCTCGTCGCGTATGTCGCGAAGTTCTGGGCGCTCGGTCAACGCCAGGTGGCGGGTTCGGTCGATCGCCTGCCGGTGGATGCCGTCCGTGCCGCCCGGGCGAGCGGCGCCGGGTCCATCGACGCGCTCCGTTCGATCGTGGGTCCGCTCCTGCGGCCAGCGCTGGTCGCCGGCTGGCTCGTCGTCTTCCTCTTCGCCCTGCACGAGCTCACGATGTCGTCGTTGCTGTACGGCCCGCGGACCACCACCCTGTCGGTCGTGGTCCTCAACGCCCAGCAGCTCGGCGATCCGACCGTGTCGGCGGCGCTGGCCGTGCTGCTCGTGGGTCTCATCGGGGTGGTCGCCGTGCCGTTGGCGATCGTCGCGAGGCGCCGGTCGTGACGGCGCCGGGCGCGAGCGGCCTCGTCGTCGAGGCCCGCCGGATCTCGGTCGGCTACGACCGGACGCTCGTCGTCGACGGCCTCGACCTGACCGTCGCCGCCGGCGAAATGGTCGTCCTGCTCGGACCGTCGGGCTCCGGCAAGACGACGATCCTGTCGGCGATCGCGGGCTTCCTCCCGATCCGGTCGGGCGCGCTGTGGATCGACGGTCAGGTCGTCGCCGCGGCGGGTCGCCACGTGCCGCCGGAACGCCGCAACGTCGCGGTCGTGTTCCAGGGCTCGGCGCTGTGGCCCCATCTCTCGGCCCTCGACACCGTCGCCTACCCGATCCGGCGCCGCGGCGCCGCCATGGCGGACGCCCGGCGCGAGGCCCGGGCCATCCTCGCCCGCCTGGGGATCGCCCACCTCGCCGATCGGCGACCGGCCGAGATGTCGGGCGGCGAGCAGCAGCGGGTCGGGCTCGGCCGCGCCGTGGCCCGCGGCGCGGCGTTGCACCTGTTCGACGAGCCGACGGCCCACCTCGACGGCCCGCTGCGCGAGCGGCTGCTCGACGAGATCGCGGCGACCCGGCGGGCGACCGGCGCTGCCGGGATCTACGCGACCCACGACACCGCCGAGGCGCTCGCGATCGCCGACCGCGTCGCCCTGATCCGGGACGGGCGGCTCGTCCAGGTCGGGCCGCCGATCGAGGTCTACGAGGCGCCGGTCGATGGCTGGGCGGCCCGGCTGACGGGGCCGGCGAGCGAGCTCGACGCGGTCGTCGTCGGTCCGATCGGAGACCTGACCGAGATCGACGTCGCCGGGGTCCGCGTCCGCGCCGTCATCGACGGCCCGGAGGCCGGGGTCGTCCCGAGTCCGGCGCGACTCCTGGTCCGCCCCGACTGGGCGACCCTCGGCGGTCCGCTGCCCGGTGTCGTGGCGGGCGTCCGGTTCCGCGGCAGCCACACCGACATCGAACTGGCCACGCCGGCCGGCGACCTGACGATCCGCCGGGCGGGTCCGCCGTCGGTATCGGCCGGAGACGAGCCGGGTTGGACGCTGGTCCACGGGCGCCGGCTCCGAGACGAGCCGACGGCGTGAACTTCCGGGCCGGTTCGTCAGGTGCCCGCGATCAATCGACGGGTCGGCGAGCGGCCGTGCTGTCGCCGGACGCCGCTCGAGCACCAAATCGCCGGCCTCGATCGGCGAGGCGCACGGGATCGTGACGTATCAGGACCCCGGCCGGGCGCGTCCCCGAAACATGCGGATGTTGGTGCTGTCGCTCGTCCTCGCCTTCACGGCCGTCGGCTGCGTCCATGCCAGCGTTCCGAATGCAGATCGAAGACGCGACGACGCCCAGCGCCTGGAAGCCGTTCTTCCGACGCTCCAGAGCCTGCGGGTCGAGGGCTTCCGTAGCCAGGACTGGTGCAGGTTCATCGACGAGCCACGAGGGGCGTTCACGAACATCCGCGACGTGACGAGCGTCTGCAACGTGTTCACGAAGCCGCCTCAGGCCTTCGACGACTCCGCTTCGACGGACTTCGAGACCGTCAAGCAGGCGTTGAGCGACAGCGGCGTCAGCACGATGATGGTCTGGAACATCGAGTACGACGGTGCCGGGCAGATCACGGCGGCGCAGTTCGACCTGAACGCCGGATCCTTTGACCGCTTCTCCTACCTGTACAGCCGTGACACTCCGGTCGCGAGAGACAGTTTCCAGGCGATCGTTTTCGAGAAGATCAACGATCATTGGTGGTTCCTGTCCGACGACTTCAACTGATCGGCGAAGCATCCGCCGCGCACCGGTCAGCGCGCGGCACCCGTCACGTTTCGAAGCTGCGCAGGTGTTCCTCGTCGTGCTCGATCGCTCGGGTCATCAGG
>DATAIW010000500.1:0-4824 GCA_036262455.1 Candidatus Limnocylindrales bacterium
ATCCGGCACCAACCCGACCCTCCTCGGGGCGGCGGGGTCTCCGCCCCGAGGAGGGTCGGGTTGGTGCCGGATCAGCGGTTGATGACGCCCTCGGGATCGACCTCGACCGCGATGTTGTCGCCGCCCGTGCCCGGCATCCCGGGGCTCAGGCGCTCGCCCTTGGTGTGGCCCATCAGGTGGCCCTCGACGTCGTCGCCGTCGATCTCGCCGCCGCTGATCGGCCGGTGCAGGTTGTCGCCGCCGGTCCCGGGCATGCCGGGCAGGAACTGGTCGGCGACCTGGCGCTGGTGGCCTTCAACGTCCTGGTCGACGGGCAACCCGTCGTGCTCCGGCCCGAAGCCGCTGTCGCCGTCCGCGATTGCCTGCTCGTGCGGCAGGCGACTGATCTTCTTCATGACGAGATCCTCCGGGATCGACCCCGCTTGCTGTCCGGTGCTGTCCGGTGCCCATCCGTGATGTCGCCACCATACCAAGGAGGTCGTCGGCCGACCGATACCTCCGGCGACCGGAAGGCTGTCAAGTGCGGCACACCGATCGTGGACGCCGGAGCCGCATCCGCGACCGCGATCGCCGGGGAGACCGGGCCCTGCTCAGTAGCTCTTCGGCAACGTCTCGGAGCTCGGGCGCGGCGTCCGGAGATGCGAGGCGTCCGCCGCTCGGCTGCCTGTCAGTCGCGCAGCGAACGGGCCGGCAGCGCCACGTCCTCCATCGCCAGCAACTCGCGCTTGATCGCCAGCAGCTCATCGCGGCTGCCGAACCAGTCGCCACCGTAGCCTCCGATCGTGCCGTCGCCGGCGATCACCCGGTGGCACGGGATCGCGAGCCCGATCGGGTTGCGCCCGACCGCGCCACCGACCGCGCGGGCCGCGCCGCGGCGGCCGATGGCCCGGGCGAGGCGGCCGTAGCTCGTGACCTCGCCCCAGCGCAGCGTCCGGACGCCGCCGAGCACGTTCCGGTCCCAGGCGCCGCGATCGGCCAGGTCGAGCGGCAGCGATTCGAGCATCGCAGGATCGCCGGCCAGGAACGAGCGCAGGGCTGCGACCGCGCGCTCGAGGAGCGGGTTACCGGCTCCCGGCGCCGGGTCGCACCCGGTCCGACGCATGACATCGGTGATGAACGGCTCGCGCGGGGTCAGGACGGCGATCCCCAGGATCGCCTGCCGGGTTGCCGCCACATGGACCGGTCCCCACGGGGCATCGACGACCGCGACATGGAACGGACCGGTCGCGGACGGGCGGCCGCCGACCGGTTCGCCGGGCTCGAGGCCATCATCGGCGTCGAACGAACCAGGATCCGCGCCGGCCGTCATCCGCTCATCTTCGGTCGTCCGACGACCCGGCGTATGCTCGATCCATGGAGTCCCGCCGATTGCCGCCCGGGGTCTTGGGCGTGATGCCCGGGCCGGGCCAGGAATCGGTCTGGGACTACCCGCGGCCGCCCCGGGTCGAGCCGGTGCCCGTCCGGATCCGGGCGATCGTCGGCGGCCGCCCGATCGCCGACAGCGTCCGCGCCCTGCGGGTGGTCGAGACGGCGGGCGCACCCGTGTACTACGTCCCGCCGGCCGACGTCGATCTCGGTCGCCTGCGTCCGACGGATCGGACGACTGTCTGCGAGTGGAAGGGCCCCGCGACCTATCTCGACCTCGTGGATCCGGAGCGGCGGATCGCGGCGATTGGCTGGACGTATCGCGACCCGAATCCCGGCTACGAGGCGATCCGCGACTGCCTCGCCTTCTACGCCACGAAGGTCGACGAAGCATGGGTCGGCGACGAGCGGGCCACGCCGCAACCGGGCGGCTTCTACGGTGGCTGGGTCACGTCGACGATCGTGGGCCCGATCAAGGGCGAGCCCGGTTCCTGGGGCTGGTAAGACGCCCGACCGGGCAGGTGCAACACGCCTGCAAGCCACGCGCCTCACCGGTGCGGCGGTCCGACACGCCGGGTCGGCCATCTTGATCGTTGGTGAGCGACCAGGATGGTGCCTGAATCTGAGCAACGGCCGACGCTCGTTCTCAACCCGCCCGACGACGAGGACTTTCGCTCGTCGGCGGAGCGGCTGGTTGAGAGCGGTATCGTCGAGCCGACCGAGCTTCAGGAATCCCTCCGCCTCCGCTGGCCGAATGCCGTCGTCCGGCGTCGGGAGCTGGCGGGCGAGCGCGTCCAGATCTGGTACGTGTACCGTGACGGCCACTGGGTGCGATCGGCTGGCTCCTGATCGGCGTTCGCCAATCGCACCGTCCTCCCAGGAGGGACGCATGGACCACGACACGGCGGGCCGACCCGACGATGAGCGCGACTCGGCCGATCCCGCAAGACAGGACCTGAACGCGACGGAGGACGCGATCCGCGCCGACATCCAGCGCCTGGCCGCCGTGGAGGACGAGAAGAGCGCCCTCGATGCGGAAGACCCGGATGTCGATGCGTTGTCGAACGAGGCCGTCGAGCTCGCCGGGCGGATCCACCGCGAGACCCGCGCCGAACGCCAGCTGAGCGACGAGATCGGCTGATCCTCTCCTGACAGCCGCGTCGGGCCGGATCGGCGGCTCTCTCTGGTATACTCCCCGGGAGTATGACATCCGACGCCGTCGCTCCTCCCTCGACTTCGCCGCCGACCGCCTCGCCGGTCGTCGAAGTCGAGTTGCCGATCGCCGGAATGACCTGCGCCTCGTGCGTCAACCGGATCGAGCGCTTCCTGACGAAGAGCGATGGCGTCGAGTCGGCGTCGGTCAATCTCGCGACCGAGGTCGCGACGATCCGGTACCTCCCCGAGCAAACCGGGCGGGCGGACCTCACCCGGACGATCGCGGCGGCGGGCTACGACCTGAAGCCGCCGCCGACGGACGAGGAGCACGCCGCCCAGCGAACGCTCCGGACCGCCGCCGAAGCCGATGACCGCCGCCGCGCCGCCGAGGCCGCTCGCCTGCTGCGTGATGCCGCGATCGCCATCGTCACCGCGGTCGCGATCATGGTCGCGATGTTCTGGCCGCAGACCTCACTCCCGATGGAGTCGATCAATCGCCTCGTCCTGATCCCCGCGACGCTCGTCCAGGCGTGGGCCGGCCGGCGCTTCTACGCCGCGGCGTGGCGGGCCGGTCGACACGGCGGGGCGACGATGGACACGCTGGTCGCCGTCGGGACGACCGCCGCCTGGGCCTACAGCGTCGTCGTCACCCTGAATCCGGCCTGGGTCCACGAGGCCGGTCTCCACCCCGAGACCTATTTCGACAGCTCGACGATCGTGCTGGGCCTGGTCCTGCTCGGGCGCTGGCTCGAGGCGCGGGCGAGGACCCGGGCGAGCGGTGCGATCCGCCGCCTGATCGGTCTCCAGGCCACGTCGGCCCTCGTGATCGAGGCGGGTGGGGATCGCCCGCTGCCGATCGAGGAGATCCAGCCGGGCGACCTGCTTCGGGTCCGGCCCGGCGATCGCCTGCCGGTCGACGGGCTCGTCGTCGACGGTGGGTCCGCGGTCGACGAATCGATGCTGACCGGCGAACCGGTCCCCGTCGTCAAGACCGCCGGTGACGAGGTGTTCGGAGCGACGGTCAACACGACCGGAACCTTCGCCTTCCGGGCGACGCGTGTCGGCGCCGATACGGCCCTCGCCCGGATCGTCTCCCTCGTCGAACGCGCCCAGGGGTCGAAGGCACCGATCCAGCGCCTGGCCGACCGGATCTCCGAGATCTTCGTGCCGGGCGTCCTCGGGATCGCCGCCCTGACGTTCGTGGCCTGGTACCTGTTCGGAGCCGAGCCACGATTGACGCTCGCGCTGACCTCCTTCATCGGCGTCGTGATCATCGCCTGCCCGTGCGCCATGGGCCTCGCCACGCCGACTGCGATCATGGTCGGAACGGGCCGCGGGGCCGAGGCCGGGATCCTCTTCCGCGGCGGCGCCGCCCTCGAACGGGCCCATCGGATCGACACGGTCGTCTTCGACAAGACCGGGACGCTCACGGCGGGACGGCCGACGGCCGGCGACATCGAGCCCGTCGCGGGCTGGTCCGCGGCCGAGCTCCTGGATCTCTCGGCATCCCTCGAGACCGGCAGCGAGCACCCTCTCGGAGCGGCGATCGTCGCCCGGGCCCGCCTCGACGAGCTCGGCTTCCGGCCGGTGACGGCGTTCGAGGCGACCGCGGGTCACGGCGTCGAGGGCCTCGTCGATGGGCGGCGTGTCGTGGTCGGGACGGCCCGCCTCCTCGGCGACCGCGGGATCGATCCGGGCGCCCTGCGCGACCGGGCCGATGCCTTCGCCGCCGACGGCCGGACACCGGTCTGGATCGGGGTCGACGGCGAGCTGGCCGGGGTCGTCGCGATCAGCGATCCGGTCAAGCCGGAGGCCCGCCCGGCGATCGCTGAGCTGCAGGCGGCGGGTATCGACGTGTGGCTCGTCACCGGCGACCATGCCCGGACCGCGGCCGCCCTCGCGGCCCAGGTCGGGATCCGGCCGGAGCGGGTTCGGGCCGAGGTCGTGCCGGCCGACAAGGCGGCCGCGGTGGCGGCCCTCCAGGCGGACGGCCGGGTCGTGGCGATGGTCGGCGACGGCATCAACGATGCGCCGGCCCTGGCCGGGGCCGATGTCGGGATCGCCATCGGCAGCGGCGCCGACGTCGCGATCGAGGCGGCCGGCATCACGCTCGTGGGCGGGGATCCGCGCGGTGTTCCGGCGGCGATCGCCCTGTCGCGGGCGACGATGGCCGTGGTCCGCGAGAACCTGTTCTGGGCCTTCGCCTACAACGTGATCCTCATCCCGGTCGCGATGGGTCTCCTCGTCCCGTTCGGGATCGCCCTGAGCCCCGCCCTCGCCGCGGCCGCCATGGCCCTTTCGTCG
>DATAIW010000501.1:0-14374 GCA_036262455.1 Candidatus Limnocylindrales bacterium
CCGCATTCGAGGTCGAGCAGGAATGCCGTGAGCTCGTCTACGCCGCCCGGTTCCTGCCGCGCTGGCGGTACGCGCCCCTGGCCACGCTCCGTGCCCGGTACGGGACGTGAACAGCCGCCATGGGACCATCGCGGCGATGAACCCGCTCCAATTCCTCGCCGACCTCGAGACCAGGCCGCAGTGGCTGGGCTTGCTCGCCGATCGGTTCGCCCGGGGCAATCCGTTCACGGCCGTGCCGCGCGACGTCGAGCGCGGCCGAGGTCCTCGTCGCGGAGCTGCTCGCCGCGACCTGGTGGCGCCAAACCGCGCCCACGCGTGCATGGGTCGGCAACAAGCCGGTGACGAATCGATCACACTCTTGACGCAGCGTGCCGCCGAGCAGTGAAATGCTCGCGACTGGCACAGGGCCCGCTCCGGCATCATCGGATCGGGTCGCCGTCACGACCCGCGCGATCGCCGTAGGAGGAGATCTGATCGTGCCGCGCCCGGCGACGAGCAGCTCGCCAGCATCGTCCCGGATCCCCGTCATCCGTCCAGAGGAGATCTGACCTTGACCACGAGGAAGCCCACCATTCGGATCGCCGCGGCGTTCGCGGTCTTCGCGATGGTTCTCTCAGCCTGCAGCAGCGGCACTGGCGGCGCCAGCGCCGGAACCGCGGCAACGATCCCCGGAGTCCCCCAGACCCTGATCGACGCCGCCAAGACCGAAGGCAACCTGACCACGATCGCCCTGCCTCATTCGTGGTGCGACTACGGCGACCTTCTGAGCCAGTTCACGAGCAAGTTCGGCATCAAGATCAACGAGCTGAATCCGAAGGGCGGGTCCAAGGACGAGATCACCGCCCTCGAGGCAAACAAGACGAACAAGGGCCCGGCCGCGCCGGACGTCGTGGACGTGGGCCTCGCGTACGGGCCGCAGGGGAAGGCGGCGGGCGACTTCCAGACCTACAAGGTCGCGAAGTGGGACACGATCCCGGCCTCGGTCAAGGATGCCGACGGCGCGTGGTATGGCGACTACTTCGGTGTCCTCGCGTTCGAGGTCAACACCGCCAAGGTCAAGAATGTCCCGCTGGACTGGAGCGACCTGCTCAAGCCGGAGTACAAAGGCCAGGTTGCCCTCGCCGGTGACCCGACCGTCTCCAACCAGGCGATGTCCGGCGTGTGGGCCGCGGCGCTCGCCAGCGGTGGCTCGCTCGATGACGCGACGCCGGGCCTGGCCTTCTTCAAGAAGCTCAATGATGCCGGCAACTTCGTGCCGATCATCGCCGAGACCGCCAACGTCGCCTCCGGCGACGCTGCGATCCGGATCGCATGGACCTACAACGGGCTTGCCGACCGCGACTCGCTGAAGGGCAATCCCCCGATCACCGTTGTCGTCCCGAAGAGCGGACGCTTCGGCGGCGTGTATGTCCAGGCCATCAGCGCGTTCGCCCCGCATCCGAACGCGGCCAAGCTCTGGATGGAGTGGTTGTACTCCGACGCGGGCCAGAATCTCTACCTCAAGGGGTACTGCAACCCGATCCGGTACGACGACATGGTCAAGAACAAGACCGTCGACGCAACAGCCCAGGCCGCGCTGCCCGACGCCACCGGGGCCGTGCTGCCGACCCTCGACCAGATCACGAAGGCGACCGCCATCGTCGCCAAGGGCTGGCCGACCACCGTCAACGTCGTCGTCAAGTAGCCCCCTCTCGAGCCTGAAGAGCGGAGCAGCGCAATGGCCACTGCGCCACCGCTCAACCTCCGGGGCGCGCCACCGGCGCGCCCCGGAGGTCGTCTTTCGTGGTCGTGGCTCGGGGTGTTGCCGTTCTTCCTGTTCGTCCTGCTCTTCCTCGTCATACCGACGCTCTATCTCCTGGTCGGCAGCTTCGAGGACAAGGCGGGCAGCCTGACCCTCCAGAACTACGCCCACCTGAGCGAACCGAACCTCGCTGATTCCTACTTCGCGAGCATCGAGATCAGCCTCGTCACCGCGATCGCCGGCGGCATCTTCGGGTTCCTCGTTGCCTACGCGGTGATCCTCGGCGGACTGCCGTCGTTCCTGAGGACCGCGATCATGACCTTCTCCGGGGTGGCCTCGAACTTCGCCGGGGTGCCGCTGGCCTTCGCCTTCACGTTCACCCTCGGCGCATCGGGCATCCTGACGCCCCTGATCGAGGCCCTCGGGGTCCACTTCAACATCTATTCGAAGACGGCTCTCGAGCTCGCCTACTTCTACTTCCAGTTCCCGCTGATGATCCTGATCATCGCGCCGGCCATCGACGGGCTGCGCAAGGACTGGCGTGAGGCGGCCGAGAACATGGGAGCGAGCTCGTTCCAATACTGGCGCCATGTCGCCCTGCCGATCCTCACGCCGTCCCTCCTCGGCACCGTGATTCTCCTGTTCGGGAACGCGTTCGGCGCCCAGGCGACCGCGTTCGCGTTGAGCGGCGGCTCGATCAACATCGTGACGATCGCGATCACGCGCCAGATCCGCGGCGACGTCGCCAATGATCCCGGCGTCGGCTACGCCCTCGCGATGGGCATGGTCGTGATCATGGCCATCTCGATCGGGATCTATAGCTGGCTGCAGCGACGCTCGGAGCGGTGGCTCCGATGACGGGCGGCACCCCGCTCGTCGCGCAGGCCCCGAAAGGCCCGGATTCCCTCGCGGCCGCCCCGGTCTCCAGGCCACGCCGCAGCTTCGGGCGGATCTGGTGGTGGGCCGTCTTCGCGGTCGCGGTGCTCTACTTCGCGCTGCCCCTCATCGGGACGTTCGCGTTCTCGATGCGCTCCCAGCCCTTGTTCTCCGCCTACGCGGTCGTGACCGACGATCCGCAGTTCGCGGCGACCCTGCTCTACTCGTTCGTGGTCGCGATTGTGACGATCATCGTGAGCATCGTCCTGATCGTCCCGACCGCCTTCTGGGTCCGGCTGCGCCTGCCGCGCCTGCGGCCGTACATCGAGTTCATCACGCTCCTGCCATTCGTGATCCCGCCGATCATCCTCGTCTTCGGCCTGCTCCGGTCGTACAGCGGCGACCCGCTGCCGCTCGCCGGCTCGGACTTCGGAAGCGACGTCCTGCTCGTGGCCGCGTATGTCGTGCTATCGCTCCCATACATGTACCGGGCAGTCGATACCGGGCTCCGAGCGATCGACGTCCGAAGCCTGACGGAGGCGTCCCAGAGCCTTGGCGCGAGCTGGTTCACGATCCTCGTCCGGGTCATCTTCCCGAACCTGCGCGTGTCGATCTTGAGTGGGGCCTTCCTGACCCTCGCCATCGTCGTCGGTGAGTTCACCATCGCGACGTTTCTGGCCCGTCCGGCCTTCGGTCCGTACATCCAGCTCCTCGGCGGCAACAAGGCATACGAGCCGGCCGCCGTTTCGCTCATCAGCTTCGGGCTGACGTGGATCGCGATGGGCCTGCTCGCGCTCATCGGACGCCAGTCGCGCCAGAAGATCCAGATCGCCGGCGCGCATTGACGGAGCGATGACCTCATGACCTTCCTCATCCTCACCGGCATCCACAAGCGGTTCGGGCCGACGGTCGCGGTCGAGGATTTCAACCTCACCGCCGAGAAGGGCGAGTTCGTGTCGTTCCTCGGGCCGTCGGGCTGCGGCAAGACGACGACCCTCCGGATGATCGCGGGGTTCGAGCAGCCGACGGCCGGCACGATCTCGATCGGCGGGACCGACATCACCAATCGGCCGCCGAACCGGCGGAACATCGGCATGGTCTTCCAGTCGTACGCCCTGTTCCCGAACATGAACGTCGCCGACAACATCGGCTTCGGCATGAAGGTCCGCAAGCGACCGAAGGACCAGATCCGCAAGCGCGTCGACGAGCTGCTCGGGCTCATGCACCTGCCGGACAAGGGCGGTCGCTATCCCTACCAGCTGTCGGGCGGGCAGCAGCAGCGGGTCGCGCTGGCCCGGGCGCTCGCGGTCGAGCCGGAGGTGCTCCTCCTCGACGAGCCGCTGTCCGCCCTGGACGCCAAGATCCGGGTCGCTCTCCGCAAGGAGATCCGGGCCATCCAGCGCCAGTTCGGGATCACCACCGTCTACGTCACCCACGACCAGGAGGAAGCGCTGTCGCTGTCCGACCGGGTCGTCGTGATGAGCGAGGGACGGATCGAGCAGATCGGCGCACCCGCGGACATCTACAACTTCCCGGCCACGCCGTTCGTGGCGTCGTTCGTCGGGACGCTCAGCCTGCTCCAGGCGAACGTCATCGAAGGGGCGACAGCCCGCCTGAGCATCGACGGCCAGGAGATCCGCGGCGCGCGGCCCGCGGCGGGCGACGGCCAGCGGGTCACCGTCGCGCTCCGCCCGGAGGCGGTCGAGCAGGGCGATGGCGGCGGCAGCAACCGCCTCCGCGGCACCGTCGAGGACGTCAGCTTCCTCGGTTCGATCGTCCGGACGCGCGTCCGCATCAGCGGCCGCAACACCCTGTCCTTCGACCAGTTCAATGACCCGAGCCTCGCCGCGTCGACGATCGGCGAGGAGATCGCCGTCTCGTTCTCGCCGGAGTCGACCCTCGTCCTCGAAGGCCGGGCGAGCGCCGACGCCGTCATCGAGGAGGCGATCGCGGAGGTCTGAGGGCCGTCGATCGCGGCCCGACGACAGCCTGAGCCCTCGTCCCGAGATGACGATCGCCCTCCATCCGATCCTCGACGGGATCGATCTCGTCGTCTTCGACAAGGACGGGACCCTGATCGCGTTCGAGGCGATGTGGAGCGGGTGGGCCCGCGAGCTCGGGACGCGGCTGGAGATCGTCACGCGCCGGCCGGTCGCCGGTGACGTCTTCACGACGATCGGCTTCGACCCGGTGTCGGGTCGGATCCTCGCCGGCGGTCCGCTCGCGATCGCGACCATGGGCCAGATCCAGGAGCTCGTCGGGGCCGTGCTCCGGCGCTGGTGCCCGAGCGTGAACGCGGCCCGTCGGGTCCTCGCCGACGCCTGGTTCGAACCGGATCCGGTGCGATCCGCCCTGCCCCTGGCCGACCTGGACGAGGTGTTCACCGCGCTCCGGGGCGCCGGCCGCAGGATCGCGATCGCGACGACCGACGATCGGCGACCGACCGAGGCGACCCTCGCGGGCCTGGGCCTGACCGGCTTCGTCGATGTGGTCCTGTGCGGCGATGACCACGGTCCGACCAAGCCGGAGCCGGCGGCGCTGGCCGCGATCGCCGCCGGGCTCGGGATCGGGATCCAGCGGACGGCGATGGTCGGCGACACGCCGGCCGACCTTCGGATGGCACGCGGCGCGGGAGCTCGCCCGATCGGCGTTGCGAGCGGCATCACGTCGGCCGCCGAGCTCGCCCCGGACGCGGATCTCGTCGTCGACTCGATCGCGATGCTGGTCCGTTCGACGCGGCCCTGACGCGACGGCGGGCCGTCCGCGCAGAGCCTGATGCGGCCTGGATCGCCGCCGGACCCGTTCGCCACGACCCCCGCGATCGCCGTACGATGGGATCGGATCACGACGGACCGCGATCGGGTCACGGCGGCGGCGTCGCGTCCGCAACCCGCTCACTCGACCCTGGAGATCGGATGCCCGGCACCGGCAAGACCTTCCTCCGCGTCGCCGTCCTGTTCGCGATCGTCGCGATCGTCGCCTCGGCCTGCAGCGGCACCGCCACGCCCGCGCCGTCGGGCGGGCCGCCGGGTTCGCCGTCGTCCTCAGGGAGCCCCGCCAGCTCGATCGCACCGTCCGCCGGGTCGGACGACCTGGCCGTCCTCGTCGCCGCGGCCGAGAAGGAAGGCAGCCTCACGACGATCGCGCTGTCCCATGACTGGTGCAACTACGGCGAGGCCATCAAGACCTTCACGACGCGATACGCGATCGCGATCAACGAGCTCAATCCGGATGCCGGCTTCGGCGACCAGGTCAGCGCGATCAAGGCAAACAAGGACAAGGGTCCGCAGGCTCCGGACGTGATCGATGTCGGCCTGTCGTTCGGCGCGAAGGCGAAGGCCGATGGGCTGCTCGCCCCGTACAAGGTCGGGACCTGGGACAGCATCCCCGACGCCGCCAAGGATCCCGACGGATTCTGGTACGGCGACTACTACGGCGTCCTCGCGTTCGAGACGAACAAGACGAAGGGCGCCACCCCCCCGACCGATTGGGCCGACCTCCTCGACCCGTCGCACGCGAACCAGGTCGCCCTCGCCGGCGACCCGCGCGTATCCAGCCAGGCGATCCAGACGGTCTACGCCGCGGCGCTGGCCAACGGCGGCTCGCTCGACAATGCCAAGCCCGGACTGGACTTCTTCGCCAAGCTCAAGAAGGCCGGCAATCTCGTGACGACGATTGCATCGCCGGACACGATCGACCAGGGGACGACGCCGGTCACGATCCGCTGGACGTACAGCGCCCTCGCCCACCGCGACAGCGCCAACGGCAGCCCCGACATCGACGTCACGGTCCCGACGTCCGGGCGGCTCGCGGGGATGTACGTCCAGGCGATCAGCGCCTACGCCCCGCATCCGAACGCGGCCAGGCTGTGGATGGAATTCCTGTACAGCGACGAAGGCCAGAACATCTGGCTGAAGGGCTACTGCAACCCGATCCGGTTCGAGGACCTGGCGTCCGGCAATGCGATCCCGGCCGACGTCCTGGCCAACCTCCCGGATACGGCCGGCGCCGTCTTCCCGACGCTCGACCAGCTCACGACCGCCACGACCCTGATCACCCAGAAGTGGAATTCGGTGGTCGGCGTCGACATCAAGTAGCCGACCGTCGCCAGGCCGCGGCCGCGGGCAGCGCGACCGTGGCGCCGGGCGCGACAGCGGCCCCTCGTCAATGGCACCCCCCGGATCGGGCGGTACCTCTGGGCCATCGCTCCGGCACGGACCGGCCCGTACCGTTGGCACGTCACCGCCCGGGCGGCCCTGTTCCCCGCGCCCGTTCAGTCCAGATCGAGGTCACCGCCGCCGCAGATGGCCGTCGCATTCGAGCCACCGGATCACGACGCGCTCCTGAGCCTCGGCGACGTCGCCGCCGCCGCCGGGATCACCCGTGGGACCGCTCGCGCCTGGTGCCTGAGCGGCCGCCTGCCGTCGGTCGCCGGCGCGCGCAACGAGCCGCTCGTCCGACGATCCGACCTCGAATCGTGGCTCGCCCGCCGCGGACCGGACGGCAATCGGATGCCGGTCTTCCGCGATCCCCGGGCCGGTGGGGAGGCCCTTCGTCGACTCGCGTCGGAGGTCAGCGGCCAGATCGATCTCGAGACCCTGTTCGGGGACGTCGTCGCCGATGCGATGGACCTCTTCGCCCTCGCCCGGATCGGTCTCTGGCTGTATCACGCTGACCGTCGTCATCCGCTCAGCCTCGCCGCCCAGCACGGGCTCGCGGACGAGGTCATCGGCTGGGTGTCCACGCTCGCCCCGGACGCCCCGGCGGCCGGCCTCCGTGCGATCCGGACCCGCGAGGTCGTGACGCTCGGCGACACCCTGATCGATACCCCGACCGACGACGTTCGCGACCTCTACGCGAGGAACGGGATCAGGAGCGTGTGCTTCGCTCCGATGATCTTCCGCGGCGATCCGGTCGGGCTCATCGTCCTCTACCAGGACGCGGTCCACGCCTGGTCCGCCGACGAGACGGCGCTCGCCCGTGGCCTGGCCGACCAGATGGCGGCGGCCGTCGGCAACGCCCGGCTCAATGACTCCGTCCGCTCGCTCGCGGGGCGCCTCGAGGCCGTCCAGGACCTCGCCATCCGGCTGAACCGGACCCGCGACTTCGCCGAGATCGCCGATCTCATCATCGAGGGCACCCAGCGACTCATCGTCCACGACTCGATCCGGGTCTATCGGGTCGACCACGACAGCGGCTGGTGCGAGCCCATCGCGTTCAAGGGCACGTTCGCGGGCTCGACCACGCCGGACCCGGAGATGCTCCGCGTTCAGATCGGCGACGGCCTGACCGGCTGGACCGCGCTCCACAACGAGACCCTCGTGGTCGGCAATACGAACGCGGATCCGCGAGCCCTCGAGCGGCTCCGGTCGGTCGGCACCGAATCGGTCCTGACCGTCCCGATCAGCTTCGAGGACCACGTCCACGGCGTCATCGTCGTGGCGGCCGACGGCGGCGACCGTTTCGGCCCGGAAGACGAGACGACGCTCACGATCTTTGCCGGCTACGCCGCCCAGGCGATCGTCAACACGACCCAGCTCGATCAGCTCGACCGCCAGCGACGCGAGCTCGAGCACCAGCTCGCCAGCCAGCGTCGGCTTCTCGAGGTCAACGAACGGCTGATCTCGACGCGCGACCCGAAGGGCGTCCTCGAGATGATCGCGGACGCCCTCAAGACGATCGTGCCGTACGACGCGCTGACGATCTACCGCTGCGACTTCGAGGCCGGCGTCCGCCGTGCGGTCGTTGCCCGCGACCGCTTCGCCGACGTGATCCTCGACTATGCCGGGCCGATCAGTATCGGGATCACCGGCTGGGTGGTGGCCCACGGCGAGGGTGTGCTCGCCAACGAAGCCCTCGCCGATCCGCGCTCGGTCCAGATCCCCGGCACGCCATCCGAGCCGGAGGCGATGATCGTCGTCCCGGTCCGTGTCGCGGGGGCGGTCGTCGGGACGCTCAACGTGGCCCGGATGGGCGGCGAGGAGGCGTATTTCAGCCAGAACGAGTTCGAGCTCGTCCAGCTGTTCGCCGGCCAGGCGTCGCTGGCTCTCGAGAATGCCGAGGCCCACGGCGCGATCACCGTTCGGGCCGAGCACGACGCGCTCACCGGCCTCCGCAATCACGGCTCGTTCCAACTCGAGCTCGGCCACGCCACCGCGTCGGCCGAGGGGGCGCCGTTCGCGCTCCTGATGCTCGACCTCGACTCGTTCAAGGGCTTCAACGACACCTGCGGTCATCCGGCCGGCGACGCCCTCCTCGCCGGCGTCGCCGATGCGCTGCGGGCCGCGACGCGGTCCGGCGATGCGCTCTATCGCTACGGCGGTGACGAGTTCGCCGTGATCCTGCCGGGGGCCAACCGGATCGAGGCCTTCGAGGTCGTCGAGCGGATCCGGCGCGGCGTCGCGAGCGTGCCCTCACCGACCGGGCCGCGGGTCACGATCTCGGCCGGCGTGGCCTGCTACCCGGACGACGGCGCAACGAAGGATGAGCTCGTCTCCGCGGCCGACCAGTCGCTGTATCTCGCAAAGCCGACGTCGCGAACCGATGATCCCGAGGCGGCCCGCCGCGATCCGTACCTGGCGGCCCTCGACGAGACGGCGATCGCGCTGATGAACCGGCGCGACCCGGAGGACCTGCTCGAGACGATCATCAGTCGCGCCGCCGCCCTGCTCGGCACGCCGCACGGCTTCATCTACCTCCTCGAGCCGGACGGCGCCTCCCTCGTCATCCGCCACGGCATCGGTGTCTTCACCGACTTCCTCGGCTACCGGATGCCGGTCGACAGCGGGCTGTCGGGCCTCGTCCACCGTGAGAGCCGGCCGATCGCCGTCGACGACTATGACGCGTGGATGCAGCGCGACAGCGACCTGCCGGCCCAGGTGTTCGGTGCCGTCGTCGGCGTCCCGCTGACGTCGGGCGGCCGTGGCGTGGGCGTGATCGGGCTGGCGTCGGGGAGCTACGAGCGGACGTTCGGGACGCGCGAGATCGGCGCCCTCAGCCGGTTCGCCCAGCTCGCCTCGATCGCCCTCGACAATGCCCGCCTGTTCGAGGCGGCCCAGCGGGGGGCGCTCTATGACCCGATCACCGGGCTCCCGAACCGCGAGCTCCTGACCGACCGGGTCGCCCACTCGCTCGCCTGGACGCGCGACGACGAGGGCGAGCCGATCGCCCTGATCCTGCTCGATCTCGACCGGTTCAAGGTGATCAACGAGAGCCTCGGGCACGCGGTCGGCGATTCGCTGCTGGTCGCGGTCGGCGCGCGGCTCCAGCACTGCCTCCGACCCGGCGACACCGTCGCCCGCTTCGGTGGCGACGAGTTCGGGATCATCCTCGAGGGGATCGGCGGGGTCGACGAGGCCCGCCGGACGGCCGACCGGATCCTCGCCGAGCTGCGCGAGCCGTTCGAGCTCGGCAACCGCGACTGGTACGTCAACGCCAGCCTCGGGATCGCGATGGCCTGGCCGGGGCAGGCGACGCCCGGCGACCTGTTCCGCGAAGCCGAGGTCGCGCTCGTCCGGGCCAAGGCCTCGCCGGGTCCGAGCTACGTCCTGTTCGAGCCGGAGATGAGCGCGGCGACCCTCGAGCGGGTCGAGCTCGAGAACGACCTCCGCCGGGCGCTCGACCGGAACGAGCTGCGCCTCCACTACCAGCCGCTCGTCGACCTCGCGACCGACCGGATCGTCGGGCTGGAGGCGCTGGTCCGCTGGGAGCACCCGACCCGCGGCCTGATCCCGCCGCTCGCGTTCATCCCGGTCGCCGAGGAAACCGGACTGATCGTCCCGATCGGACGCTGGGTCCTCGAGACGGCCTGCCGCCAGGCGCGTCGCTGGCTCGACGAGATGCCCGACTCGCCGCTGGTGATGAGCGTCAACCTGTCGGCCCGCCAGTTCGGTCAGGCGACGCTCGTCGACGACATCCGGGCGACGCTCGAGGCGACGCGCCTCCCGGCCGACCGGCTGGAGCTCGAAATCACGGAGTCCGTCCTGCTCGCCGAGGGCGAGGAAAGCGCGACGGCCCTCCTGGCGATCCGCGACCTCGGGGTCGGGCTCGTCCTCGACGACTTCGGGACCGGCTATTCGTCGCTGTCGTATCTGCGCCGTCTGCCGCTCGACACGATCAAGATCGACCGCTCGTTCGTCGCCGGCATCGACGAGGACAACTCGAACCTGCCGATCGTCGAAGCCGTGATCGCCCTGGCTCACGCGCTCGGCATGGAGGTCGTGGCCGAGGGCATCGAGACGGCCGGCCAGCTGGCCCGCCTGCGCGACCTCGTGTGCGATCGCGGCCAGGGCTACTACTACGCCCGCCCGCAGCCACCGGAGGCGCTCACGGCGCTGCTCGCCGGCGGGACCGCGCCGGGCGTCTGACGAGGCGCGCGCGGCCGGGAGCAGCACCGGCCGCCGCGGGCACTGACCCGGCGGCGTCCCATCGAATACGGCACGGCACCAAACCTGGCGAATATTCACCCACGGACTCTTGGGCCAGGTTTGGGCGGCCAAACCGCTTGAATCGAGTCCATCGTTAGTCGTCGAAGGCTAACTCGACCGCCTCACCCGGTGCGGATCGTGCCGAACAGTCCCCCGGCGAATATCCGGCCAGGTATCGGTCGCCGGTGTCGTTGAAGCAGCTGGTGCACCTCTCGCGACCCGTCTGCGGAACCGATCGTTTCCCCGGCCCCAACGCCCGAGCCGAAATCGTGATGGCCGGACGCCGCCGCGCAATGCCCTCGTGCGCGGCCAAGGATCCCTAGCGGCGCCCGCCCATGAGCCGGAGCATGAACAGGAACAGGTTGATGAAGTCGAGATACAGGCGGAGCGCGCCGAGGACCGCTCCCTTCTCGAGCGAACCGGTCGCGGCGGCGACGTCGCCGGATTGGATCCGCTGCACGTCGTAGGCGGTCAGAGCGGTGAACAGCACGACGCCAACGATCGAGATGATCCAGCCCATCTGGCTGCTGTGCAGGAAGATGTTCAGCACGCTCGCAACGATCAGCCCGACCAGGCCCATGAAGAGGATCCCACCGAGGCCCGCGAGGGACCGCTTCGTCGTCGCGCCGTAGACCGCCGCCGCACCGAACATCGCCGACGCGCTCAGGAACGCGGTGCTGACCGAGGCTCCGGTATAGAACTGGACGATCAGGCCGAGAGTCAGCCCGAGGGTCGCGGCATAGACGAAGAAGAGGCCGAGCGCAACGGTCGCGCTGAGCCGCTGGATCGCACCGCTGATGACGAAGACGAGGGCCAGCTGGCCGATGAACAGCAGGAAGATGTTGCGGGTCGCGAAGTTCGTCAGGGTCGGCGACGTTTGGACCACGACCGCCACGCCGGCGGTCAACAGGAGGCCCGCGAACATCCAGCCGAAGGCATGGGTCAGCAGGCGCTGGGCCAGCTCGGTGGATGGCCGGACGCCGACCTGCGAAGGGGCCGCGCCGGGATATCGATTGCTCAGCATCAGGTGCTCCTCGTTGCGGAAGGTCGGTGTCGATCCGGACGTGATGGCGGCGCCGACCGCGCCTCCGCCTGCTCGGCCCCTCGCGCGAGAACCCAGAGCAGGTCGGCAAGCCGGTTCAGGTACGGTAGCAAATGGGGACCCGGAAGCAATCCCTCCGAACCGAGCGTCACCGCCCTGCGTTCGGCTCGCCGGACGATCGTCCGGGCCAGCTCGATTGCGGCGCCGACAAGGGTCTCACCCGGAACGACGAACTCGGTCGGCATGACGATGTCGGCCTCGGCGTCGCTGAGGATCGCCTCGAGGCCGCTGACCATCGAGGCCGTCACCCGGCTGACCTCGTCGACCTGGCGATCCCGGGCGGCCGGCTGGGTCGCGAGCTCGGCTGCCGCCACGAACAGCTCGCGCTGGATCCGCAGGAGGATCGCGCCGAGCTCGCCGACCGACAGCGCGAAGGCACCGTCGCCCGCGCGTCCGATCTGGGCGCGGGCAAGCCCGAGCGCGGCGACGGCTTCGTCGATCGTGCCGTAGGCCTCCGTCCGGAGGTCGTCCTTGGCGATCCGCTCGCCACCGAACAGGAGCCCGGTCGTGCCGTCGTCACCGCGCCGCGTCGCGACGGCGGAGTCGAAGGGTGGGGTGGCGTCGAGGTCGGTCACCGGGCGATCAGCCGAGGAGCGGCTCGCTCACCACATCAGGCCGGCGTCGCGCGGGTCCCAGCGCTCGGCCAGGAGGGTCACCTTGACGTCGTGGTCGACGACCGATTCGGCCTGGTCCTTGACCTGCTGGATCATCGATCCCGCGTACGGGCAGAACGGCGTCGTGAGGATCATCTTCACCTCGGTCGTATCGGGGCCGAGGATGATCTGCTTGATCAGGGCCAGCTCGACGACGTTCATCCCGATCTCCGGGTCGACGACCGCCCGGAGGGCATCGAGGATCGCGAGCTCGGTCGCCCGGCGCTGCGGGTCGAAGGTGGCGTCGGCCGAGGCGTCGAAGAACTCGGGCTGCGGCTCGGGGCCGGCGGCCGGGGCCGAAGCCGGGGAAGCGGTGGGGTCGGTCGTCGTGTCGGTCATCGGCGCGATCCTACCACCGACCCTCGAACAGCCCGATCGGAGGCGTTCGGCGGCGTCAGCGCGGATCGGGCGGGCCGCCCCGGCCGTCGAGATCGTTCAGGCGCCGCTCGATCCGGTCGAGCTGCGTTCCGCGGTGGCGCATTTCGCGGAGGATGAAGATCGGCAGGGCGATGATCGCGACGACGACGAGGACGTAGACGAGGACGAGGAGGAACCCGAGCGGGCCGACGTCCGGCATTGGGCCGGCCGGCTACCCGACGCTGCCGGTCGCCGCGGCTCCGGGCTTGATCACGATCCCCGGCCGGCGGTACTGCTCGGGCAGCCCGGCCGCCTCGGCTTCATCGTAGCCGGGTCCCGCCAGCGAGCCGTCGGCCTCGAAGAAGTCGGCATAGCGCTCGTGGTGGTCGGCGGCGTAGGTGTACGCCGCGGCGATCCCGACCCGTTTGAGCTCCGGGTGGTCCTTGATCAGGCGCGGCAGGTCGAACCCGTTGCTGCGCAGCTCGAGCAGCTGGCGGACGGTCAGCCGTGAGCCGTAGCAGAACGGCTCGCCGTTCATGACGAGCGGGTCGACCTGGACCCATTTGATCGTCATCGCTCAGGCGCCCTTGTAGATCGCCTGGAGCAGGCGGCTCTTCTTGCGCCCGTCGCCGGCAATCCGGCCGTGCCATTTGAAGCGCTCGATCATCGCCTCGATCGCGGCGTCGACCGGGCCCATATCGGCGGCCGCCAGCGTCGCCCCGATCGCCGCCCGGATGCTCTCGCAGAGCAGGATCAGGTCGTTCATCGGGACCTTGCGGCGGCGATACGCCGGCGGCGGGCGAAGGCGTCCCGTAGCGATCGCTCGGCGGTCGTTCGAGGAGGGGCCGCCGATCGCCCGGTTCGTTGGCGGGGGTCGTCACGCGGCCATCGTATCGACTCGCGTGGGCGCGGGACCCGGACTCCGCGCGCCCGCCCGTCCGCACACCGGCTCGGCCGCGCGCTAGACTGCCGATCGTGAGCCATCCCTCCCTCGGCCTGCCGCCGATCGACAACAACTCGGCCCTGCCCCCGGCCGCCGCCCGCGTCGACGCCGCCCGCGGGCGCCTCGCTGCGCGCGCCCTCGAGATCGCGATCGATCGCGACCCGACGCTCCGCGAGCGCCACGACGAATACGCGGTGCGCCGCCTGCTACGCGACGCGACCGTCCTGATCGACCGGATCGTCGCGGCGATCGCGGCCGACGACCCCGGGCCGGCAC
>DATAIW010000502.1:0-8260 GCA_036262455.1 Candidatus Limnocylindrales bacterium
GAGCGGGACGAACCTCGTCGTGGATGACATCGTCTTCACCAAGGGATAGGGGGTCGGCTCACGAGGCGATACCCGGGACTGACTTGACACTGGCGCTTGCCGCTGTTGTCGTCCCGGGTCCGGGTCTGGATCCGGCCCTCGATCGCGACCTCCAGGCCCTTGCCCAGGAACTGGCCGCGGGTGGCCGCAGCCTCAGCGTTTCGATGAGTACTCCGCTGGAATACCTTCGTTCACGAATCCTCCTGGGCAGGGTCGGTGGGATCAGTGTCGACATCCGCGTCGGCCGCGACCGGCCGCGCGGATCCGGATTCGTCGTCGGTCGTGTCACCGGCCGCGAGACCCTCGGCCGCCGCGGCATGGTCGCGCATCGCCTCGACCTCCCGACCGACGATCCGCTGGGCGTCGCCGCGGACGAGGGCGAGGATCGAATCGCTTCGGCCGGCGAGGAGGTCGAGGACCGCCGGCGCCAGCCCGGGCGAGGCACGCAGCGCCAGGATCAGTCCGGTCGCAGCCTCCGCGGCCTGACCGGCCTCGAGGGCGACCCGCGCCTGGTGGAACAGGGTCGTCGGGTCGAGGGCATCCGCGCTCGTCACGGCCCTGCCGGCCGCCTCGTCGCCCCACAGGCTTGGACCGGTCGCGGGCGCGATGGGAACGGCCGAGCCGGGCAGCGCATCCGGATCGTCGTCAGGGAACGTCCCGAACCCGCCCGATCGACCGTCGAGAGGCGGCGGCAGCGGATCGACGGCTTGCGGCCCGGGGTGAAGGTCATCGAACAGGACCCCGACCGGACCGACCGAGCTGCCCGGCTCGACCGGCCAGATCGGACTTCGCTGCATCCCGGCGAACACCGGATCGAGCGACCCATCGGCCCGCTCCATCGCCCGACCGGCGAGCCGCCGGGCCTCGCCCGGTCGGCCAAGCGTTGCCTGCGCCTCGGCCGCGATGACGAGTCCGAGGACGTCGTCCGGATGCGCCACCAGCCACTCGGTCGCCGCCTCGCCGGCGCCGAGCACGTCGCCGGTCCGCCAGCGGGCCTCGGCGAGGTCGCGGATGGCCTCGTCGTCGAGGACACCGCGTCCTGCCAGCGTCTCGAGCTCGGTCCGGGCGAGGCTCAGCGAACCGAGCAGCAGGTGGACGCGAGCGAGGATCAGGTCCGGATCGCGCGGCGCGCCGGGACGGGCCGATGCCGAGCCACCACCGGCCGCGGTCGACGTCCTCGACGGCGCGCTCATGCCGGCAGCCTCAGCCGTCGCCCGAGGCCGCGCAGGTGGCGAGCCGGGGCGACCACCGCGAGACGCAACCCCTCGTCGCGGAACAGCTCGCGGGCGAGACGCTGGACCTCCGTCGCGTCGACCGCCGCGACGGCGGCGAGTGCCTCATCGAGATCGAGGACGCGATCGTGGAGCGCTTCCTGACCGCCGATCCACGAAGCGAGGTGGCGCGTCTCGTCCATTCGCAGCTCCAGGCCGCCCGACAGGTAGGCCTTGGTCTTGGCCAGCTCGTCGGCCGGGACGGGCTCGTCGCGGAGGCGGGCGAGCTCAGCGAGGACCGCGTCGAGGGCGGCCGGCAGGCGCTCCGGGTCGACCCCGGCGGACACCTCGAGCGAGCCCGCATCGGCGTAGTCGACCAGCCCTGACGAGACGTCGTAGGCCAGGCCCTGGGCCTCGCGGACCGAGAGGAAGAGCCGGCTCGACATTCCGTCTCCGAGCACGCCGTTGAGGACCGCCAGGATCCAGGCGTCGGGGTGGTCGCGGCGGAGGGCCGGTACGCCGACGATCAGCTGGGCCTGAGTCGTATCGCGTCGCGCCCGCAGGAGCGCCCGCTCGCCGGCCGGCAGCTGCGGTGCGGCGGCATAGCCGGGAATCGCGCCGTTGCCTGTCCCGAAGGCCGCGGCCGCCAGGTCGACGGCCTCGCGATGGTCGACGTCGCCGGCCACGGCAATCACCGTGTTGGCCGGCCGATACATCGTCCGCCAGAAGCTCCGGATCGTGTCCGACGGGAGGGCCCGGATCCCGTCCTCGTCGCCGCAGATCTCGCGGCCGAGCGAGCCCGACCCGAACATCGCCTGCTGGAAGAGCGTCTGGGCATACTCGGCCGGATCGTCGAGATAGGAGCGGATCTCCTCGACGATCACGGTCCGTTCGCCGTCGATCTCCGCTTCGTCGAGCTTCGGCCGGACGATCAGCTCACCGAGGACGTCCATTGCCCGGGTCGCCTCGCGGCGCGGGACGCGAACCCAGTACACGGTGGATTCCCGGTCGGTCGCGGCATTGAACGACCCGCCGACGCCCTCGATCGCCTCGGAGATCGCCCGGGTCGTGGGGAACCGCTCGGTCCCCTTGAAGGTGATGTGCTCCATGAAATGGGCGACCCCGGCCTCCTCGGGCGTCTCGAGGCGCGAGCCGGCGAGGACGTAGGCCGCGATGGAGACCGAACGCGCGCCCGGCAACCTGGCGCTGATCACGCGCGGCCCACCGGCCAGCGCGGTACGTTCGAACATCGGGGCCGATGGTACAGGAAGGGCCCGTCACGGCCGGGCGAGCCCGGTCAAGGGAATCGGCGTGCCGCGTCAGCCTCGGCGACGGATCCGTCGGGACCGCGTTGCGTGGAGCGCACATGTCGCGTCGCCAGACGACGGCGAGTCTGGAAATCGGTCTGAGTTGTGCGTGTCGTGCAACGACACGCCGCCACGCGAGCTGGATGATCTGAGCTCGTGTCAGATCGTTGCGCGATACGCAAGTCCTGGACTGCTCGACGGGCATCGACGCTCGACATGTGCGTGGGACGCAACGAGGCCTCGACGGATTGCGGCGCGTGCAACGTTCGGCCCGTCGCAGGGTCCGGACCGGCCGGACCGGTCGACGACCAGGGGTTCCCCGACTCTCGCCCCCGGCCGGTCGCCGCGCCCGTGTCATCCGGCACGGAGGGCGGGCCCATTCGGACCTTCCCGGAGGTCATCGGCAGACTATCCTTCGTGTCAGTTCGACCGGGAGAGGATCCGCGGGCCATCGCCCGGGCACGAGGCCGGACGGCCCGTGCGGGTCGGGACGTGTCGCGCTATGCGCGGCGTGAGGAGGAGCATTCATGGCAAGCACACGGCTCCGGCTGGTGAGCCTGCTCGCGGCGACGGCCATCGTCGTCGGCGCGTGCAGCTCGACGCCGAAGGCGAGCGGTCCGGCCGCGAGTGGCGGCGTCGCCAACGACTGCGCAGCCGGCTCCGCCAAGGGTGGCGGAACCGGGACGCTGCAGGTCCCCGAGGTCGTCAGCGGGAAGTTCAACGTCGCGATGGTCCTGATCGGACCGCACGACGACGGCGGCTGGAGCCAGGCCCACTACGAGGGCCTCCAGTACCTCTGCCAGCACCTGGCCGACAGCCACGTCGCCTACATCGAACTCGTCCCCGAGGGGACCGACTCGGAGCAGGTCTTCCGAAGCCTCGCGCGAAAGGGCTTCAACTTCATCATCGGGACGTCCTTCGGCTACATGGACCCGATGGAGACCGTCGCCAAGGACTTCCCGGACGCGACGTTCCTGCACCTGACCGGCTACAAGTCGAACGGCAAGAACTTCGGCAACTTCTTCGGCGCCGTCGAGGACTTCAAGTACCTCGCCGGCATGCTCGCGGGCTCGCGGGCGCACAAGGACGGCATCCCGAAGATCGGCTATATGGCGACATTCCCGATCCCGGAGGAGATCCGGCTCGGCAACGCGATCGCCCGCGGCGTCGCGGTGACCTGCCCCGAATGCAAGATCGACGTCCGCTTCATCAACACCTGGCACGATCCCCAGAAGGAACGTGACGGGGCGGCTTCGCTGTTCGACGCCGGGGCCGATGTCGTCTTCACCGGTGCGGATACCCCGGCCGTGGCCGACGTGGCCGCGGAGAAGGGCAAGTGGGCCGTGACGTACGACCATCCCTCCTCCTGCAACAAGGACAGCTGCCTGACGGCGCCGTACTGGATCTGGGGTCCCGAGTACACCCGGATCGGCCAGCAGGTGAAGGACAAGAAATACACGGCCGGCTACGAGTACTTCGACGCGAATTCCAAGGCCATGGGCCTGTTCGGGTTCATGGACGGCCAGACCCCGCAGAAGGGGGTCGCCGACCTGCCGCCGGCCGACGTGACCGCGGTCAAGGACCTGCTGGCCAAGATGCTCGCCGGGACGTCGGACCGGTTCGAGGTCTTCGCCGGACCGCTCAAGGACAACACCGGCAAGGTGCTCCTCAAGGCCGGTGAGAAGCTCAAGCAGTCCGACCTCGACCAGTTCCCGCCCGGCGCTCCGGGCTCGGAGTGCACCGTCTGCATGTACTGGTGGAACGAGAACATCACCGTTCCCCTCCCCAAGCTGAGCTGACGATGGCGTTCGAGGCCCGCGGGCGACTGCCCGCGGGCCTCGCTGCATCCCGGACGGCTGATCGATGACCGAAGAACCCGCCGCGCGGCCGCTCGCGGTCGAGGCGCGCGGGATCGTCAAGACCTTCCCGGGCGTCCGCGCCAACGACCAGGTCGACTTCGACCTGCGTCGGGGCGAGGTCCATGCCCTGCTCGGCGAGAACGGCGCCGGCAAGAGCACCCTGATGAACGTCCTGGCCGGGCTGTACCGCCAGGATGCCGGCGAGATCCTCGTGGACGGCGCGCCGGTCGCCTTCGGCTCGCCGCGCGACGCGATCGCGGCCGGGATCGGGATGGTCCACCAGCACTTCACGCTCGTCCCGTCGCAGACGGTGACCGAAAACGTCCTGCTCGGTCTCGATCGTCCGCGGTTCTTCCTCCGCGAGCGCCAGTTCGAAGGCGAGGTCGCAGCGCTCGCCACCCGGTTCGGGCTGCATGTCGACCCGCGGGCCAAGATCTGGCAGCTGTCGGTCGGCGAGCAGCAGCGGGTCGAGATCCTCAAGCTCCTCTACCGCGGCGCCCGGATCCTGATCATGGACGAACCGACCGCGGTCCTCGCTCCCCAGGAGGCGGATGAGCTCTTCGTGACCCTCCGCTCGATGACGGCCGAAGGCCGATCCGTCGTCTTCATCAGCCACAAGCTCGGCGAGGTCCTCGCGATCGCCGACCGGGTCACGGTCATGCGCCGCGGGCGGGTGACGGCGGCCGGGCTGCCGACGGCCGGAGCGACGAAGGCCGACCTTGCCCGGTTGATGGTCGGCCGCAGCGTGATCGATGCGCCCGATCGGACGCCGTTCGCCCCCGGCGCGGTGGTCCTCGCCGTCCACGGCGTGTCCGCGCTCAACGACCGCGGCCTGCCGGCGATGCGGGACGTCTCCCTCGACGTCCGTTCCGGCGAGATCGTCGGGATCGCCGCGGTCGCCGGCAACGGCCAGAGCGAGCTCGCCGAGGTCGTCACCGGCCTGCGGCCCTGCCAGGGCGAGATCCTCGTCGACGGCGATTCGGTCGCGAACCGGCCGGCGTCGGTCGTCCTGCGCCACGGCGTCGCCCACGTTCCCGAGGACCGGACGACCGTCGGCACCGCCCCGAACCTGTCGCTGACCGACAACCTGATCATGAAGCGTTACCGCGACGCCCCGGTCGCCCACGGCCTCCTTGTCGACGAGGCGGCGGCGCGAGCGTTCGCCGGCGGACTGCGCGACACGTACCGGATCGCGTCCCCGAACGTCGACACGCCGGCCCGGATGCTGTCCGGCGGAAACCTGCAGCGGGCGATCCTGGCTCGGGAAATCGAGACGAACCCGGGGCTCCTCATCGCGGTCCAGCCGACGCGCGGGCTCGATGTCGGCGCGATCGAATCGGTTCACCGCCTTCTCCTCGACCTGCGGGCGGGCGGCGGCGCCATCCTGCTGATCTCCGAGGAGCTCGACGAGATCCTCGCCCTCGCCGACCGGGTCGACGTCATGTACGAAGGCCGGGTCGTCGGCTCGATGCCGGTCGAGGAGGCCGAGATCGGCAGGATCGGGCTGCTGATGACCGGCGGCAGCGAGGCGGACCGCGACGCGACACCGGTCGGCGCCGCGCCCGGCGTGGCTCGGTGAGGATCCACCTCGAGCCGCGGACCACGACGCCGCGCTGGTTGTCGCCGCTCGCGACGCTCGGCGCCGTCGCCGTCGCGCTCGTGATCTCCGGCGCCGTCATCGGCCTCGTCGGCGGCGACCCGGTCCGCTCCTACCTCCACATCGTCGAGGCGTCGTTCGGGAGCATCGGCGTCCTGTCCGACACGCTCGTCAAGGCGACGCCATTGATCCTGACCGGGCTCGCCTGCGCGCTGGCGTTCCGGATGCGCCTCTGGAACATCGGGGCGGAGGGCCAATTCCTCCTCGGCGCGTGGGGCGCCAGCGCCGTGGTCCTCTTCCCGCTCGTCCCGAGCGGTACGCCCGCGATCATCCTGATCCCCCTGATGATGCTGGCGGGGATGCTCGCCGGCGGTCTGTGGGGCCTGATCCCGGGCGCCCTTCGAGCCCTGCTCGGCGTCAACGAGATCATCGTGACCCTGATGTTCAACTACGTCGCCCTCTTCTGGGTCCAGTTCTGGGTCTTCGGACCCTGGAGCGAAGGGGGCTTCCAGCAGACACACCCGTTTCCACCTCAGGCGTGGCTGCCCCGCCTGACCGACTTCTCGTCCGTCGTCCCGGGCTTCGCCGGGCTGACCGTCCACGCCGGGCTCCTCTTCGGGCTCGTGGCGGCCGGGCTGCTCTGGCTCTTCCTCGAACGATCCCGGTTCGGCTACGAGATCCGGCTCATCGGCGACAGCCCGCGGGCCGCGGAGTACGCGGGAATCAACATCAAGCGGCGTCTGATCATCGTGTTCGCGATCTCGGGCGCGCTCGCCGGGCTGGCCGGGATGTCCGAGGTCAACGGTGCCGTCCATCGCCTCCAGGACCACATCTCGCCCGGCTACGGGTTCACGGCGGTGATCGTCGCCTACCTCGCCAAGTTCCGGCCGGGCCGGGTGATCGTGGCGGCGATCCTGTTCGGGGCGCTGATCCTGGCCGGTCGCGAGATCCAGCCGTCCGGCGTCCCGGTGATGATCCAGGGGATCATCCTGTTCACCCTGATCGTCGGCGACGTCCTCGTCCGCTACCGGATCCGGATCACGCGCGGCGGCCCGGCACCGGCGGGTCCGCTCACGCCCGCAACGGGGTCGTCGATCGGGCCCGCCCCGCGCCCGGAGGCACGCGGCTGATGGACCTCGGGCTGATCGCCGCGGCCGGGGTCGCGACGGGAACCGTGCTGTTGTTCGCCGCGATCGGCGAGATCTTCGCCGAACGGGCCGGCGTGATGAACCTCGGCGTCGAAGGCATGATGCTGATGGGCGCCGTGGCCGGCTTCTCGGTGACCGGCGCAACGGGCAATCCCTGGATCGGCGTGATGGCGGCCATGCTGGTCGGCGGGTTGTTCGGGCTGCTCCACGGGATCGTGACGATCCACCTCCGGGCCGACCAGGTCGTGTCCGGCCTCGCCCTGACCTTCCTCGGGACGGGCCTCGCCCGCGTCCTCGGCGAGGGACTCACGAACACGAACGTCGAGCGCCTCCCGGCGTTCACGATTCCGGTCCTCGCCAACCTCCCGATCGTCGGGCCGATCGCGTTCCAGAACCAGAGCATTCTCGTCTACGTCGGCTTCCTGCTCGTGCCGCTGACGTGGTTCTGGATCGCGCGGACGCGGCCGGGCCTCCACCTGCGGGCCGTCGGCGAATCGCCCGCGGCAGCCGACGTCCAGGGGATCGGCGTGTACCGCCTCCGCCTCGTCTACGTCGTGTTCGGCGGGATCCTCGCCGGGCTGGCCGGGGCGACGATCACGCTGGCGGTCGCGCCCGGCTGGTTCGGCGACCAGACCGTCAACAGCAAAGGCTGGATCGCCATCGGGCTCGTGATCTTCGCCCGCTGGAGCCCGATCTGGGCGGCCTTCGGCGCCTACCTGTTCGCGGCGATCTCGCCGTTCATCCTCGCCCTCCAGGGGGTCCCGACGATTCTCGGGGTCGAGAACCCGTTCCTGCCCGGACGCTCGGCGACGTTCTTCCTCGAGATGCTGCCGTACCTGTTCGTGGTCGGCGTCGTCATCCTCGGCTCGCGCTCAGCCGCCCGGCGGCGGATCGGCGCGCCGGCTGCGCTGGGGCTGCCGTATGTCCGGGGCGAGCGCGGTCTCTGAGTCGCCGGCCTAGGCCTCGATGTCGGGCTCGGTCGTGCGGCGAGCCGGCTCCGGGTCGTCCATGACCGGATCGCCGACCGGGTCATCGTCGCCGAGACCGGTCAGCTCCATCTGGACGAACCCGCTCGTGTCGAAGGTCAGCTGGAGGGCCG
>DATAIW010000503.1:0-2588 GCA_036262455.1 Candidatus Limnocylindrales bacterium
CCCTCGGCGGTGACGCGAACCGGCGGGCTTCCACTCCTGGCGGACCGGCGACACCTCCGGTCCGTCAGGAGTCTTCTCCGCCTCCGACGCGGCCCGTCCCGACGCGGACCAAGAGCCGCCGCACCACGACCGATCCGGTCGATGTCGAGCCGTCCGACGAGGAGCTCGCCGAGCTGATCGCATCGGTGACGCCGAGCGCCCATCGCGACAGCGTCGCAACGCCGAACCGCCTCGCAACCCGGGGACGCGCCCAGGTCGCGTCCGACGCGCTCCTGACCGGAGCCCGGCGCTCGACGCTCCGCAACCGGCTGACGCTCGTCGCCGGCGGCATCGCGATCGTCGCGATCGTCGCCTTCGCCGGCTACCGCTTCGGCGGCGGCGGGCTCGCGGCGTCGCTGCCGGCAGCCAGCCCGGCCGCCTCGGGGTCGATCGACCTCGCCGCGGTCAGCGCCTACATGCAGCGGATCGCCACCAATTCGAAGGACACCGAGGCCCTCCAGGGGCTCGCCGACCTCTACTACGGCGCGGCCGACTACGCCAGCGCCACGGACTTCCTCAACCGGATCCTGGCCGATGACCCGCAGAACATCCGGGCCCTCCTCGGACTCGGCGCGGCGGCCTTCAACGACGGCGACTCGACCGCTGCCGAGACGGCCTGGAAGAAGGTCGTCGCCATCGACCCGAAGTCCGTCGAGGCGCACTACGACCTCGGGTTCCTGTACCTCAACCTCAACGATCTCGTCAGCGTGAAGCGTGAGTGGGAGCTCGTCGTCCAGCTCGATCCGGGTTCCGACGTCGCGAAGAACGTTCAGGACCATCTCGACGCCATCGCCGCCCAGGCCTCGCCGAGCGCAGGCTCGAGCAGCACACCCGCCGCCTCCCCCGCCGCTTCGCCGGTCCCGAGCGGGAGCGCCAGGCGGTTGCGGAGCGTCAGCCGTCGGGATCCGGTCGGGAGTGCGTCGGGCGCGACCTGGGCGCGTCCCCGGGCCGCCGGGCGGGTCGCCGTTCCGACGCTGTCCCGGTGGGCGCTCGGCGTCACCGAGGCGATGAGCTCGGCGAGCTCCTCGTCGGACGGCTCGACATCGAGCGGAGTGGAGTTGGTGCGGCGGCCCTTGGTCCGCGCCGGGACGGGCCGCGTCGGAGGCGGAGAAGACTCCTGACGGACCGGAGGTGTCGCCGGTCCGCCAGGAGTGGAAGCCCGCCGGTTCGCGTCACCGCCGAGGGCGACGGTCCGCGCGAGTGCGGCAGGGTCGGTGAGCAGCGCGTAGGCCTCGTCTGCGGAGGAGGCCTGGCGCCGGGCCCACGCGCCGAGTTGGCGCGGAGCGGAAGCGAGGAACTGCTCGACGGACTCGTGTGCCGCCGCGATGTCCTCGGAGGTGGTTGCATCGTCGAGCCCGAGACGGGCCAGGAGGTCCGTCCGGACGTCATCGAGCGTTGCGGAGCGGCCGGCCGATGCGGTCATCGCCGCATCTCCGTCGCCGGCACCACTCGGTTGTGCCGTTGCTGCCGATTCATCGGGACTGCCCTCGTTTCGATCGTGCCGCGTGACACCTGCGGCTTGACACCTGCCACGATTGTCCGGAGCGAGGGCCGCGGATCCCATCCGCCTGCGGGCACATTTCGGGTATGCGGGGCACGCCCGCTCGGTACGGCCTGAGCACGGGCCTATGCCGTTCGATACAGATGGCGGCCTGGTCCCGATCGTCAGAGAGAGCCTGGCGCGGGGGCGACGGTCAGGGCGCGACCACGATGTAGCTCGCCCGGGACATCGTGGTGGCGAGGCCGTCGCTCGTCCGCTGGACCGTGAGCCGGACCGTCCTCGAGCCCGCCGCGAGGTAGACATGGGTCGGGCTGCGTTCGGTCGACGTCGTTCCGTCCCCGAAGTCCCAGCTCCACGTCGCCGTCGCGTCGTCGGCGTAGCGGGTGGCGTCGGTGAACCGCACGGTCAGGCCGTCGGTCCCCGCGGGACCGCTCGTCGGGCTCGCCGTGAACCCGGTTGCCGGGGCGACCGCGTACGACTGGCTCGCCGGGTCATGGGTGAAGCCGTGACAGGTCAGCGTGCAGGAGCCCTGTCCCTCGGCGTCTGGCCGGGTCCACGTCGGGTCGATGATGCCGACGGCCTCGACAGCCGGGGCGAAGTTCACGAGACCCTCGGCGCCGTTGCCGCGCGCGGTCGGGGTCAGGTCGCCGGGCCGGTAGGCGAGCGCGGTGGAATGGCTCCGGAAATGGCACTCCGAGCAGATCGCGATGCCCTGGCCGGCGCCCGGCGTGTCGATCGAGAGGCTCGCCCCGCTCTGCCCGCCGATGCTGGTCAGGTGGAGGCCGTGGAGCGGGAACGCGGTGTCGGGCGCGCTCGGGTCGACGTTCGGGTCGGCGAACGGCCGCTCCGCGTGACAGAGGTAGCACAGGGCGAAGTTGGCGGCCGCGTATGGCTCGCCATCCGGCTCCAGGTCGCGGTCACGGTACGGGGCGGTCAGCAGGCCGCGGTTCGGCGAGCCATGACTCGCCTCGCGGGCGTCGGCTCGGGGCGTCAGTGGCGTGCCGGAGCCGGTCTGGTTCACGGTCGACGGATCGCCGTGGCAGCTCGT
>DATAIW010000504.1:0-1908 GCA_036262455.1 Candidatus Limnocylindrales bacterium
GAGGAACTTCTCGTGCTCGGCGATCTGCTCCGGCGTCGCGTCCTCCGGCGGGTCCCAGAAGCTCGGCTTGCCGGCTTCCTTCATCGCCTCGCGTATCGCCTCGCGGACCGACGCCGGGATCGCCGTCTCGTAGAGCTTCGAAGGCGCCCACGGGGCGAGCCCGTTCTCGAGGTGCTTCGGATACCAGGCCGGGTCGCCGGCCCGGGCGAACGCCCGGATCGACACGTCGTGGACCCGGATGTGGTCGGGATGGCCGTATCCGCCGAAGCTGTTGTAGGTCGTGACGACGTCGGGCTGGTAGCGCCGGACCAGCCAGGTCAGGCGGCCGGCGGCCTCGTCGAGGTCGGCCTGCCAGAACGTCCGCGGATCGTGGTTCCCGTCGCGGCCCATCATGTCCGAGTCGCGATAGCCGAGGTTCTCCCACTCGGTCACGCCGAGCTCGCCCATCGCCGCCTCGAGCTCCGCCGCGCGCAGCTCGCCGAGCCGGCGATGGTTGTCCGGCGTGTCCATCGCCGGGACGACGATCTCGCCCTGCTCGCCGCGGGTGCCGGTCACGAGGACGACCCGATGCCCGGCGGCGATCGCCTTGGCCATCGCGCCCCCTGCGCTGATCGTCTCGTCATCAGGATGGGCGTGGACCGTCATCAGGGTCAGCCGATGTGGCCCCGGGGGCGCCGTGTCGGCGGGGGCGAGGTGGCTGTCGGAAGTCGTGGGTTCGTCGGTCATTGCCGCATCATCGCATTGACCTCCGCCGGGCGCGACGCGGCGCCCGTCAGCGGCGCGGCTCGAGGATGACGACCGGGATCGCACGGGTCGTCCGGCTCCGATAGTCGGCGAACACTGGGTACCTGGCGACGAACCGCGGCCAGATCCGGTCACGTTCCGCGTCCGTCGCCTCGCGGGCCCGAACGGCGAGGGCCGTCGCGCCGACCTCGATCGTCGCGGCCGGCGTCGCCTGGAGGTTGCGCCACCACTGCGGATCCGCGTCGTCGCCCGCGTTGGACGCGACGACCGCGAACGATGCGCCATCCTCTACGTAGTACAGGCCATTCCGCCGGATCGCGCCGGAGCGCCGTCCGGTCGAGAGCAGGAACAGGGTCCCGACACCGTCGGGTCCGGCCGCCGAGGTGCCGATCCGGTGACCCGACAGGCGCCACATGGCGCGATGGACGGCCCAGCCGATCCGGAAGAAGAGGCGCCGCGGTGTCACCAACCCATGATCGTCGATCGGGCCGCGTCCTACCATCGACGGCGATGGCAACTCCCGACGCTCCAGTTTCCGGCCCACTTGCCCGCATCCGGGTGATCGACTGCTCGACGGTCCTCGCCGGGCCGTACGCGACGATGCTCCTGGCAGACCTCGGAGCGGACGTGATCAAGGTCGAGCCGCCCGACGGCGACGCGACGCGCGGTTGGGGGCCGCCGTGGGTCGGGTCGGTCGAGGACGGGACGCGGACCGCGGCCTATGCGCTGGCGGTGAACCGCAACAAGCGCTCGATCCGGGTCGACCTTCGGCAACCGGATGGGGCGGCCGTCCTGCGCCGCCTCCTCACCGACGCCGACGTCCTCGTCGAGAACATCCGGCCGGGCGGCCTCGACCGCCTCGGGTTCGACGACGGCACCCTCGCCGCCCTGAACCCGGCGCTCGTCCATCTCTCGATCACGGGTTACGGCCCGGGCGCCCCCGATCCGGCCCGCCCCGGCTACGACTTCGTCATCCAGGCCGAGTCGGGCCTGATGTCGATCACCGGCGCGCCCGATGTCGACGGTGGCGCGCCGACGAAAGTCGGGGTCGCGATCAGCGACGTGGTCACCGGGCTCAACGGGGCCGTCGCCATCCTCGCTGCCCTGCTGGCCCGCGGCGGCGCGGACGTGCGCGGCCAACGGATCGACCTGTCCCTCCTCGGC
>DATAIW010000505.1:0-2903 GCA_036262455.1 Candidatus Limnocylindrales bacterium
GCGCATGAAGAAATGGCCCGTGCTCGTCTGGGTCGATGTCGTCCTCCACAAGATCTTCCCGATCATCGTCGTCCTCGACTGGATCCTCGATCCGCCGCGAAGGCGCCTCGTCAACCGCGATGTCGTGAACCTGCTGGTCTATCCCCTCATCTGGGTCGTCCTCACGATGATCCGGGGCGCGCTGGACAGCTGGTATCCGTACCCGTTCCTCGATCCGGCCAAGGGTGGCTACGGCCAGGTCGTGATCACGATCGTGGCGGTCCTGGTCGGGTTCATCGCGATCGCGCTCGCGATCATGGCCCTCGGCAACTGGCGCCGGGACGCGAGCCCGGAGCGGCTCCCCGCCTGACTCAGCTCAGCGTCACCGTCTCCCGCCAGTGCGGAATCTTCGTCGTGAAGCCGAGCGCCCGGACCTTCGGCTCGATCGCGATCTGGGCCTCGGGGTCGCCGTGGACGAGGAAGATCGTCTTCGGGAAACCGGCCCCGCCGGCAGTCTTGCCGTCGGCGAAATGGCGCAGCCAGTCGAGCAGCTCGGGCTCGTCGGCGTGGGCGGAAAATCCGCTGATCGATCGGATCCGGCAGCGGACCTCGCGCGGCTGGCCGTCGAGCTTGACCGTCTTCACCCCGGCCTGGAGGTGGGCGCCGAGCGTTCCCTCGCCCTGGTAGCCGACGAACAGCAGGGTCGCGGCTGGGTCGCCGATCAGGTTCCGGAGATGGCCGAGGACCCGGCCACCGGTCAGCATGCCGTTGGACGCCACGATCATGTACGGCCGCTTGGCCTGAGCGATCTTCTCCGAGTCGTGGACGTCGCGTGTCTCGGTCTGGTCGGGATAGTCGAGCGGCGTCTCGCCCGACTGGAGCAGCCGCCGGGCGTCCTCGTCGAAGTAGTCGGCGTGACGGCGGTAGATGTCCGACGCCTTCGACGCCATCGGCGAGTCGAGATAGAGCGGCAGCTGCGGGATCTTGCCGTCCTCGAGCAGCCGATCGAGGGCATAGACGATCTCCTGGGTCCGCCCGATCGCGAACGACGGGACGAGAAGCACGCCGCCGGCCTCTGACACGAGGTTGACGGTCTCCGCGAGGATCCGGATCGCTTCGTCCTCGGGCTCGTGCTCGCGGCCGCCGTAGGTCGATTCGCAGAGGACGTAGTCGGCCGAGGTCAGGACGGTCGGGTCGCGGATGATCGGCGTGTTCGGCCGGCCGAGGTCGCCGGAGAAGACGATCGTCGTCTCACGCTCGGGACCGCCGTTCGCGGGATCGCCGGCCTCGATCCGGAGCCGGATGATCGCCGAACCGAGGATATGGCCGGCGTCGAGGAACGTCGCGTGGACGCCGGGGGCGACCTCGCGCTCCTCGTCGTAGCCGATCGCGTCAAAATGCTCGACCGCGGCCTGGGCGTCGTCGGCCGTGTAGAGCGGCTCGTCGAGGTCGATGTCCATTTCCGCGGGCTGGGCGCGGAGAGCGGCCTCCGGGTCGGCTGGTCGGCTGCCGGTCGCACCTGGGACTCCTCCGGAAACGCCGGCCGTCGCGAGGATGGCCGACTCGGACGTGGCGTGAGGCGTCAGCGGCGGCGGCGCGTCGTCGACGTTCTCGCGGACCGGCGGCGGCGCGATCCGGCCGGCCGCCAGGTCGACGGCTGCCTGGTACAGGTCCTCCTCCTTGCGGTCGTCCGCGGCGACCTGATCCGGGTGTTTCGTCTCCCAGCGTGCCTCGCGCTTGGCGAACTCCTGCTGGAGCTTGCCGGAGTCGAGCAGGACGAGCTCAGCCAGCTCGCAGGTCCCCTTCGTCGCGATGATGCGGCCGCGATAGCCCTCGTTGACGACATGCGGGATCAGGCCGCAGTGGTCGAGGTGGGCATGGGTCAGGAGCATGACGTCGAGGATCGCCGGGTCGTAGGCGAGCGGGACGCGGTTGCGCATCGCCTCGTTCGGGCTGCCCTGGAACATCCCGCAATCGATGAGGACGCGGGCTCGGCCGGTCTCGAGCAGGTACTGCGAGCCGGTGACGGTGGTGGCACCGCCGAGGAAGTGGAGGTCCATCTGCGGAGTGTGGCACCGGCGGCCTTCGCGCATCGGGCGCGTGGCGGCTCGCCGGCTCGCGCCAGCGTTGCAGTCCGGCCGGCGACGTCAGGCCGGGTCGATCACGAGAGGGGCGTGAACGTGAAGTCGGTCACCACGATTTCGATCCCCTGGCCGTCCGAAGGTGGCTGGCCACGGAACAGCCAGAGGTTCATCCGGGCGTTCTCGCCGCCCGGCTGGGGGACGTCCGGGCCGGTGTACGTCCAGCTCGCGGGCGCGGCCGACGAGCTCGCGAAGTCCATCCGCGCCGCGGCACGCTCGCTCCAGTCGATTCTGAGTCGCACCGGACTCGGTGGGGCGTAGGAGCGGGCCTCCGGGGCGGGCGGCCGCGAGCCCGC
This sequence comes from Candidatus Limnocylindrales bacterium, assembly GCA_036262455.1. GTDB lineage: Bacteria > Chloroflexota > Limnocylindria > Limnocylindrales > CSP1-4 > CF-46. The sequence continues at coordinate 2,417 of DATAIW010000505.1, forward strand.
CTGAGCTCAGCCGACGGCCGCGAGCACCAGCGTGTCGAGCGCGATCGCCGCGAACAGCAGCGTCAGGTAGGAGATCGAGTACTTGTAGAGGCGGATCGCGCCCGCGGTCGACTCCTCCTCGGAGTCGCCGCGCCGCCAGAGCATCCACGCCTGGCGCAGGAACAGGGCCCCGAGGACGACCGCGGCGACGAGGTAGATCGGCCCCATCCGGGCGACCGCAAAGAGCACGAGCGAGATCGCGACCATGAGGATCGTGTACAACCCGATCTGGCGAGTCGTCTCGGGGATCCCGCGCACGACCGGCAGCATCGGCACACCGGCCGCCGCGTAGTCCTTGCGGATCCGCAGCGACAGCGCCCAGAAGTGGGGCGGCGTCCAGTAGAAGACGAGGGCGAACAGGACGAGTGCCGGGACGCCGACGTTGCCGGTGACCGCGGCCCACCCGATGACCGGCGGAAGGGCGCCGGCCGCCCCGCCGATCACGATG
>DATAIW010000506.1:0-2908 GCA_036262455.1 Candidatus Limnocylindrales bacterium
CGCCCTGGCGGGCCTTCGCCCCGTGGTCCGGGTCGGCGAGGATCATCAGCGCGGCGTGGGAGTGGAGGTCGATGAAGCCCGGGGCCACGACCTTGCCGGGGGCGTCGATCGTGCGGGCGGCTGTCGGGAGCTCATCGCCCGGCCGGATCTCGCGGATCCGGCCGCCGCTGATCGCGAGGTCACCGCTCCGTGCCGGCGCTCCCGTCCCGTCGACGAGCGAGGCGCCCGTGATCAGGAGATCGACGTCATCGCTCATCGCCGGTCCACCTTCCGCCGGCCCGCCCGGAGGGCCCGGCGCTCGATGCACGCCGGCCGGGCATTGTGACGGTTGGAAGGCTCGCCGCGGGTCGAACTGCCCGCGCATCGTGCAATTCGACGGCCGATCCTCGTGAATCCGGCGTGCCGGGTCGCCGCGCATTCTGGCGGGACATCACAACGCCCAAAGAGCGTGCAGTCAATCGCCAGTGAAGGGCCGCGGCGCACCATCGCATGATGACGACCCGACATGGACCCGTGGCGCGAGCCGTCGAGCGCGCCCTCGAGGATGAGGCTCGTGTCCGGGCCGATCTGGCTCGGGCACGGCGTGGGTCCGGGATCAGCCGGGAGATCGTCGGCAAGGCCTGCGGGCTTTCGAGGACCGGGATCGAGCGGATCGAATCCGGGACTCGACGATCCACGATCCGCGAGCTCGCGGCCTTCGGGGCAGTCGTGGGGCTGGACGTGAGACTGCGGGCATTTCCCGCCGGCGACCCGATTCGGGACGCGGGCCAGGTCCGGCTGCTGGAGCGACTTCGGGTCCGTCTCCACCCGAGCCTGCGCTGGTCGACCGAGGTGCCGCTCCCGATGGAGGGCGACCTCCGCGCCTGGGATGCGGTGATCCGCGGCCGGGCCTGGCGACTCCCGGTCGAGGCGGAGACCGTCCTCGACGACGTCCAGGCCACCGAGCGCCGCCTCGCCCTGAAGCAACGCGACGGCGGCGAGGATCACGTGATCCTCCTCGTCGCGGACACGAGGCGAAACCGTCGGGCGCTCGCGGCGGCGCCCGGAGCGTTCGCGGATCTGCCGATGCGGACCCGCGAGATCCTCGCCGCGCTCGGTGACGGCCGGCGACCGGCCGCCAGCGGGATCGTGATCCTCTGAATCACGGTCGCGTATCCGACCAGGACTGCAGCTCGACGATGTTGCCCTCCGGGTCGGTCACGTAGGTCCAGGTCACGAACCGGCCGTCGGCCGTCCGGAGCGTGACGACCTCGCCGATGGCGCGCCCGCCCGCGCCGAGGACGGCGGCTCGGGCGTCCGCCACCGATGGGACGGCGAACGCGATGTGCCCGAAGCCCGGGCGGTCGACCGCCGCCGGAAGGCCGTCGGGCATCGACGCGTACTGGTAGATCTCGAGGGTCGGCCCGTCGGGGCCGTGGCCCGGCAGCCGGAGGTGGATGCCGCGCAGGGCCGCGCCGGGCACGCCGGTCCCGCGCTCGAGGTCGGGCCCGGCGTAGTCCCGTTCCGGCGGCACGGGCTCGCAGCCGAACAGGTCCGTGTAGAACGTTGCCAACGCCCGCCAGTCGCGGGCGATGAGGTTGACGTGACCGAACCGGGCGTCGATCACGATCGTCCCTCCAGGGCGCGCCCGCGGACCCATGCGCCGCGGACCATCGACGGTTCGGCCCGGAAGATCAACCGGCCGACCAGCAGCGCGGTGTCGTCGAGCAGGCCCGGGGCATCCAGGTCCGGGCCGAGCGGCGCCGTCGCCCCTGGGTCGACCGCGATCAGGTCGGCCTCTTTGCCGGTCTCGATCGAGCCGATCCGGTCGTCGAGCCCGAGCGCCCGGGCGCCGTCCAGGGTCGCCATTCGCAGCCAGTCGAGCGGCCCGCGGGGTGCCGGCGTCGCGGCGCCGGCCGACGACGTTGCCCGCAGCGCCTGCTGCGCGTACGCCCCGGTCCGCATGACCCCGAACATCGAGAGCTCCGCGCCGCCCGACACGTCCGAGCCGAGCCCGACCGACAATCCCGCTGCCAGCCGATCCGCCAACGGCATCACGCCCGCACCGATGAAGAGGTTCGAGGTCGGGCAATGGGCGACCCGCGTCCCGGTCTCGGCCAGACGCGCCTCCTCTCGCGGCGACAGGTGGATCGCGTGGGCGAGGACCGATCGCGGACCGAGCGCACCCGCCCGGTCGTAGACGTCGACGTAGTCGCGGGCCTCCGGGAACAGGCGACCGACCTCCGCGATCTCGGCACGGTCCTCCGAGACATGGCTCTGCCACCAGCAGCCGAGGTCGGCGGCGAGGGCGGCCGACTCGCGCAGCAGGTCCGCGGTACACGAAACGGCGAATCGCGGGGTCACCGCATAGCCGAGCCGGCCGTCGGCCGCGCCATGCCAGCGTCGCGCCAGGTCGCCGCTTTCGCGCAGCGTCCGCTCGAGGATCGTCGACGGCTCGATCGTCGGGTCGTAGGTCCGCCGGTCCATCATCACCTTGCCGAGGATCGCCCGGATCCCGTGCGCCTCCGCGGCCCTGAACGCCGCCTCCATCGCCGCCTCGTAGACGACGCCGTAGGCGAGGACCGTCGTCGTCCCGGCCGCAGCGAACGCCCGAAAGATCGCGGGTGCCAGCCGCTCGGCCACGGCCGGGTCGGCCCACGAGCGCTCGGTCGGGAACGTCAGGCGGTCGAGCCAGTCGAGGAGCGGCAGGGCATACCCGAGCCCGGCGTTCGGGACCTGCGGGAGATGGGCGTGGAGGTCGACCATCCCCGGCAGGACGACCCATGGCCGGAGGTCGATGACGTCCGCCGGCGCCCCATCCGGCCGATCTGCGACGGCGCCGACGGCCGCGATCCGCCCGGCCGCGTCGACCTCGACGAGGCCGTCGGCCAGGTCGAGGGTGCCGCCGCCTGCCAGCGGCGAGACGACT
>DATAIW010000507.1:0-3725 GCA_036262455.1 Candidatus Limnocylindrales bacterium
CATCGCCTGGACGGCACCCATGTAGACCTGGTCGAGGTCGGGCCGCTCCTCGCGGTCGACCTTGATCGCGACGAAGTCCCGGTTCAGGTCGGCGGCCGTGGCCGCGTCCTCGAAGCTCTCGCGCTCCATGACGTGACACCAGTGGCACGCGGCGTAGCCGATCGACAGGAAGATCGGCCGGTCGAGCTCGCGCGCCCGGGCCAGCGCCTCGGGCCCCCACGGGTACCAGTCGACCGGGTTGTGGGCGTGCTGGAGCAGGTACGGGCTCGTCTCGCCGGCGAGTCGGTTGGGCATTCGCGAATGGTAGGCGGGGCGGCCGTTCAGGTCGCCCGCGTCGCCTCGGCTCTCAGCTTGGCCAGGTAGGCCGAGGCGCCCGAGTAGTCCGGCCACGTCGATGGTCGTTCGGGACCATACCGAGCCTTCACCTCCGAACGTCGACGGCCGGGAGCACCGTCGACCGCAATGCCACGCCAGCCCGCGGCGGAGAGGAGGGCTCGGTCGGACGTGTACAGCGTGGCATCGAGGGCTTCGGCAACAGCAAGGTAGGCCGCGTCGTAGGTGGTCAAACCGAATCGCTCAGCTCGATCGAGTGCGAGAAGCGTCATGGCTCGATCGACCTCGACCGTTTCGAGCCCGAATTCATCCAGCCGATGGATCGCCTCGATGATCGAGCCGGCCGGGAACCCGTGGCGCCGCAGGAGGCTGTTCGAGACCTCCAGCCAGAACGACGACGGAACGCACAGCCGGTCGCCGGACCTGCGCCACCGTTCGAGCCGAGCGTCAACGTCCACGACACCTTGCTGTCGGAGCACGAACGTGAGCGCAACCGACGCGTCCAGGACGATCGCCGGACTCATTCGTCGGTCGGTCGCCCAATCGACCTGACGGCCTCTTCGATGTGATCGGCGCGACGCTCGCGTTCCTGGGCGAGCCACTCGGCCTCGGTCAGACCATCGTCAGGAGGCGGGTATTTGGCGGCCATTTCGATGCTGAACTCCCGGAGCCGGTCGAGCGCCGCCAGCGATCGCTCGATCCGGGCCTGCTCGTCCTCGTCGAAGCGCCGCCCGTCCTCGGGCGACACCAGCCAGGCGATCGGCTTGTGGTCGCGCTCGATGAGGATCCGCTCGCCGGCCGACGCGGCGTCGAGGATCTCGCCGAGACGCTTGCGCATGTCGGTCGGCGTCACAACTCTCATGGGGAACCATCATGGCCAGCCATCATGACCCTGTCAAGATCGTCCTTCGAGCTTCAGCCCGGGATCGAGAAGAGCCACATCGCGGGCCGATCGATGGACCCGCCGAGCTGGAGGATCCCCGGATCTCCCGCCCGGAAGCCGCCGATCCCGACCGCTCGCGACTCCTCGACGGATCCGAGCGAGACCCAGTCGATCCCGTTGCGGCTCGTCTTCCACTCGAGCTTCGCGAGGCCCGAGCGAATGACCGTCGAGTCGAGCCACGACATCAACCCGTCGTGGGCGACGACGGCGGGACTCTTGTCGGACACGAGCGGATTGGCGATCCATGACGCGCCGATCTCGGAAAACCAGGTCTGCGGTCGCGTGATCGGCTCGCCCCATCCGAACCCGATCAGGCCCTCCGACCCGGCGACCGCGCCGAGCATCATCGGCCGGTCACTGACCGTCGCTGCGGACCACGTACGGCCGTCGACCGACAGCCAGGCGGCGGCGCGGTACTCCGTCTGGTCACCGGGGCGGATCGGGTTGGCCGGTGCCCGCCCGCCGACCGCCACGAATCCGTTCGTCGTCGCGGTGATGCCGCGGATCTCGATGGCTCCGAAGACATCGTCCGGCATGGCGACGGCCGACCACGAGGCGCCATCCGGGCTGAACCAGAGCTTTGTGGCCTGCTCGGGTCCGCGCCCGATCGGGCCCCCGACCAGCATCAGGGTTCCCGCCGAGCCGCTTGTCGCCGCGTAGGCCTGGCCATGGGGGTCGCCAGGCAGGACGTGCTCCTGCCAGGTTCGGCCGCCGTCGTCCGACGACCATGTCAACGCCGCTGCCTGCTTCCAGCCGACGGCGACGAGCCGTCCGGACGCCGTCTCCTCGACGTCGTTCACCGTCACGCCGTCCAATCCGGTGACCGTCGCATCCCGCTCCCAGGTCTGGCCGTCGGGGCTCAGCCACGCGTCGATGCGAGGCGTGATCCCTCGGCCCACGTCGCCAAGGACCGTGAAACCTGCGCCGGCGGTGACGATATCGCGGAGGATGATCGTGTCGGGTCCGTCGAACAGGCCGGGCTGGTCGATCGCCTGGATCCTGATCGAACCGGACGCCGGCGGGCCCGACACGTCGCCCGCGGTCGGCGGGCGGGACGCGATCCCTTCGGAGACCCGCGCCGGGGCTCGGGAGACCGTGCCGCTTGGTCGCGGCGAGTTCGCATCGCCGGTCGGCGTGCAACCGGCGATCGAGCCGAGACTGAGCAGAACCACAGTGAGGGCGAGGGCGTCCCAGGTCCGCGGGGAGCGGCGAAACGCGAGCGTGGCCACTCCATCCATCGCGCCGAGTATGTCAGGCGACCGCTAACCTGCCGTCATGCGCTACGGACTCTGCCTCCCCAACTTCACCGGGCTCGCCTCGCCCGAGGCCATCGACGCGGCTGCCGCGGTCGCCGAGCGATTGGGCTGGGATTCGGTCTGGACGACCGATCACGTCCTCGTCGACTCGAGCGAGGACGCCGCGGACTACCGGACCAACTTCGACGTCATCGAGACCCTCGCCTGGGTCGGCGCCCGGTATCCGACCATCGGGCTCGGGACGTCGGTCATCGTCGTCCCGCAGCGCAACGCGATCGTCCTCGCCAAGGAGCTCGCGACGCTCGACGCGCTCTCCGGGGGCCGGGTCATCGCCGGCATCGGCGTCGGCTGGAGCGAGCCGGAGTTCGCGAACCTCGCGATGGCGGACCGGTTCGCCGTCCGCGGCGCATACCTCGAGGAGACGATCGAGCTGTGGCGCCATCTGTGGTCCGGCTCCGGCGAGCCGTTCGCGGGGCGCTTCCACACGGTCTCCGACTACCGATTCGGACCGCTGCCAGCGCAGGGCGTCGGCCTCCCGATCTGGATCGGCGGCCGGGCCGACGCCGCCCTGGAGCGGGCCGGGCGGCTGGCCGACGGGTATCACTCCTCGGCCTCGGGGCCCGAGTCGTTCGCCCGCCGGGTCCCGGTCATCCGCGCCGCGGCCGACGCCGCGGGCCGTCCAATGCCGACGCTGTCGGCCCGGGTCCGGGTCGCGTTCGACGAGCCGGTCGATTCCGCCGAGCCGCGGCCCTACGCGATGCGCGGGTCGGCCGAGGACGTCGCGGCCGAGGTGGCGAAGTTCGCGGCGCTCGGCGTCGAGCACCTCGCGATCTTCTTCGAGGCCGACACGATCGAGGCGTTCCTCGCCGACGCCGAGCGCTTCACTGCCGAGGTCGCGCCGCTCGGCTCGTAACGCCCGCAGGCTAGTCCGGCGGGAGGTGGAGCGGGTCCTCGCGCGACCTCCCACAGCCCGGCATCGCGCAGCGTGCGCCCTGCGCGCGGACGCTGGCATCGGTCACCGCGATCGACTGTGCCATCCCGGTTCCGGGGGTGCGTCCCGCGCTCAGTGCGAGGCCGAGCCGATTGTCTTCCGGCTCGACGAACCGATGCGGTCCGCTCGTGCCGCCGAGGCGCTCCGTGTTTCGACCGGATCTGGACATCAGCGATCCCCCATGCGTGCCACGACGGTGGAC
>DATAIW010000508.1:0-3547 GCA_036262455.1 Candidatus Limnocylindrales bacterium
TCGGCGGCGAGTGGCTGAGCGACGGGCACCCGGATGAGCGTGAGCCCCTCGCCCGCGGCGGACGGGAACGACCCGACGACGCGGTCGGGTGCGACCGGGACGAGCGGCGTGCCCTCGATCACCCGGTGATGGGCGAGCGCCTCGGAGATCGACAGGTCGAGGAGGGTGTGGCCCTTGCCGAGGACGATCAGCCGATCGCACGCCTGCTCGATGTCGGTTATGACGTGCGACGACAGGAGGGCCGTGTGCCCCTCGGATCGGACGGCCTCGACGAGGACGTGGAGGAACTCGCGGCGAGCCAACGGATCGAGGCTGGCCAGTGGCTCATCGAGGAGCAGGATCGGCGCCCGCGTGCCCAGCGCGAGGGCGAGCCCGACCTGGGCCTGCTCGCCGCCGGACAGCTCGGACGCTATCGCCGTGAGGGGGATCGAGAGGCGCACGATGTAGTGGGCCGCCAAGCTCGCGTCGAAGCCGTCGCGGAGTGTCGTCGCGAGGGTGATGTGCTCGGCGATCGTCAGGTTGCCGTAGAGCGACGGCGACTGGGGCACGTAGCCGACCTTCGCCACTGCGGCGGCCCGATCCTTTCGGGGGTCGATGCCGCCGGTCGACAGGCGGCCCTCGGTCGCCCGCTCGAACCCGATCCAGGCCCGGATCAGCGTCGACTTGCCGGAGCCGTTGGGGCCGACGAGGGCGGTGATGCTGCCCTCGGGCACCTCGAGATCGACGCCGCGCAGCGCCCAGTTCTTCCGTCGATAGCGCTTGCCGAAGCCATGGGCCTCGAGGACCGCCGTCATCCGTCCCTCCTCGGTTGGCGCCGGCTGGACCGGCGGTGCCTGATGACTGTACCCGGGCAGCGTCGGGGAAGCGTGCCGGCGCCCACCCCCCAGAGCGAGCGCCGGCAGCACGTGATGTGCCGCGGTCATCGTCCCGTGCCGCCACCGGGCCGCCCAGCCGTCACTCCCCGGGGAGCCGTTGCGGGACAACCCGGTACGGCCCGTCCATGCGCCTCTGCTACCGTCCGAGGCATGTCGGCAGCAGTCGTTCGCGACCGGTTCGCGCTCCTCGTCGCGGCGATCGCCTTCATGGCTGGCCTCCTGCCGCTCACCATCCTCCGATACGACCCCGGGATCACCCTCGGCCTCGACTCGACCTCCGAGCACCTCATCGTCCAGGCCGTCGACCCGCTCGGGCCGGCGGCTCAGGACGGCGTTCACCCCGGGCAGATCGTCGTCGCGATCAATGGCAATCAGCTGATCGACCTTCCTCAGCCGACCTATTCCAAGCCCGATCTGAACGGCGAGCAGACGATCACCGGCGCCGACCCCGCGACGCCACGCAACCGGCTGCCGGCGAACGGCCTCGCGGGCCTCCTCAACTGGTCGATCGACAGCCTGGACCTCATCGAGCCCGGAAACCTCGCGACCGGCAGCGCCGCGAATGGCTTCGTGCTCGCCGGGGTCTTCTATCCGGGCTGGCACGGCCTCAGCGACGCGACGCAGCTGATCCTCGGTGGACTCGCGATCCTGCTCTTCGGCGCGTGGTGGATCGCGACGGGACGCGCCGGAGACTCGATTCGGGACCTGGCGTTCCCGCTCGTTACTGCCGTGTCTGCGCCCTTCTTCGTGTCGGCGCTCTCCGCCTCGGGCCTTCCGGTCGCGATGACCGTCGCGGGCATCCTCCTCGTGCTCGCCATGCTGCCGCTCGCCGGCAGTCTCGCAAGTCGGATCGACTCGCCCGTCGATCGCCGGTTCGCGCACATCGCGATCGCGGTCTTCGCGTCCGCAGCAGCGATCGTCGCGATCGCGTACGTCACCCAACCCCTGAATCGGGAGACGCTCGTGCAGCTCCGCTGGGCGCTCACGGGCGCGATCCCGATCGTGCCCGGGCTGATCGCGACCGGTCCATTGGACTTTCGCGGCGGCCGGACGTCGGGAGCCGGCAAGGTGCTGCGCGCAGCGGAGCTGGCGATCGCGGGGGCGACGCCCCTCGTCGCCCTCCTCGTCCTTGGCGGCCTCGGGATCTGGCCGCTGGCGCTGTGGCTCGTCGGGATCGCAGCGGCCGGGCGGTACACGGTCCGTCCGCTCGCCCGGCTCGCGACCCGGGCGACCCTCCAGCGCGACCTCGTCGTCGCGGCCACGGAGGCCGAGCGGGCCCGGCTCGCGGCGGACATCCACGACGACGCCCTCCAGGAGCTGACCCTGCTGGTCCGCCGGCTCGAGGCCTCTGGCGACACGGAGGGCGCCGAGATCGGGCGGACGGTGGCCGACCGGCTGCGGGCGATCTGCGGCGACCTCCGCCTGCCGATCCTCGACGACCTCGGGGTCGGGCCGGCGCTCGATTGGCTCGTTCTCCGGATCGAGCGGCTCGCCGGCGGCGAGGTACGCCTCGAGCGGAGCGACGACGCCCGCCACAACCCCGACGTCGAGCTGGCGATCTTCCGGGTCGCCCAGGAAGCACTTGCGAACGCGGTCAAGCACGGCAAGCCACCGATCGTCGTCCGCTACCGCTCGACCCCGGGCGGGATCTCGCTCGCGATCGACGACGCCGGCCCCGGGATCAGCGACCAGGCGCCGGCCGACGCCGAGAAGGCCGGCCGGTTCGGGTTGCTGAACATGGCCCAGCGGGCGGAGCAGATCGGGGCGATCCTCGACGTCAAGCGCTGGCCGACCGGCGGGACCCACGTCGCGCTCGAGTGGCGGCCGCGTTGAGCGACGCGATCCGGCTGCTCATCGTCGACGACCACCCGGTCGTCCGGGACGGGACGGCCGCCCTGCTCGATGCCCAGCCCGGGATCGCGGTCGCGGGGACGGCCGGCTCGATCGACGAGGCGATCGCCCTGATCGCCACTGTCCCGGCCGACGTCCTCCTCCTCGACATCCGATTGGGCACCGATTCCGGGCTCCGCCTCCTGACCGAGCCGCCGGGCCGCCTGCCCGCCGGCGCCGAGGAACCGCCCGCGATCATCCTCCTGACCGCCTACGACTATCCGCAGTACGCCGAGGCCGCGCTCCGGCTTGGGGCCTCGGGGTTCGTCCTGAAGACGGCGCCGCTCGCCGAGCTCCTCGACGCGATCCGCCGGGTCGCCGCGGGCGGAATGGCGTTCTCGATCCGCCCGCGCGCCCAGGGAGGCCTCGCCCGCCTCAGCCAGCGCGAGCTCGACGTCGTCCGGCTCGTCGTCGACGGCCGCTCGAACGACGAGATCGGCGCCCGGCTCGGGATCGGCCCGAAGACGGTCGAGTCGCACCTCCGTCGGCTGTTCGAGCGATTCGACCTCGCGTCGCGGACGGAGCTCGCGACGCGCGCCCTGCGCGAGGGCTGGCTCGAGGTGCCGCCCGGCACGTGAACCGGGCAAACGACCGACGTCTGGTGGCGGACGAATCCGGATGACGTTCGCCGCTTCACGGACGAGAACACGCTACGCTCGGTCCGTGGCCCACTCGCACTCTGCGGCCGGTCGCCATGCCGGAGCTCTCGCGGCAGCGATCGGGATCGGCGTCGTCGTCCTCGCCCTCGAGCTGATCGCCGGGATCGCGGCCAACTCGCTCGC
>DATAIW010000509.1:0-2546 GCA_036262455.1 Candidatus Limnocylindrales bacterium
GCGCAGGTAGCCGAGGGACGAATACCCGGTTCCGAAGTCGTCGATCGCGCTGCGGATGCCGAGGGCCCGGAGCGCCTCGAGCCGCGCGATCGTCGTCTGGGTGTCGTGGAACATCGCGGTCTCGGTGAGCTCCAGCACGAGGTCCTCGGCGGGGAAGCCGGTCTCGTCGAGGATCGCCCGAAGGTCGTCGACGAAATCGACCTGCTGGAGCTGCGCCGCCGACAGGTTGACCGACAGGACCAGCCGATCCGTGAGGCGCTCGCGCCAGGCGGCGGCCTCGCGACAGGCCTCGAGGAGCACCCAGCGACCGAGGGCGAGGATCGTTCCATGGACCGCGCGCTCGCGGTCCGGCTCCGACATGGTGCCTCCAGCTATTCACCCCGTAGTGCATGTTGTACGTGGGCACCGAGCCGGCCGGTCGTGGGTCCGAAGTCCCGTGGGGAGCATGACCATCGCCGGGGGTGGGCTAGGCTCGGCTCGTCCCGCGCATCGCCGCCGCGATGGCGAGTGCGACGCCCAGCCCGATCAGGATGTCGCCGACGCTGAAGATGTTGGCGAGCGGCATCCAGTCGGGCATCGCGAACACGTCGGTCAGGGGCTCGAGAGCCGGATGGGCGACGGCGATGCTGCTCGTATGGCCGCCGACCCCGAGGCCCAGGGCGTCGAGCGCCGCGGGACTGGCCGGCATCGCGCCTCCGTTGGCCATGACGGCGGCCAGGTTGCACGCAGCGCCGAGGACGATCAGGGGTACGCCGGTCAGTCGAATGTTGGCCAGGACGACGACGATCACGAGGGCCGTCGACAGCACGTACGTCCCCCGGACGAGCTCCGTCGGGAGACCGTCCGCGAGGGCCGAGAACAGGGCCAGCTGGATGACGAGGGCGATCATGGCGACGGGCGCCAGCCGGAACCGGACGGCCGCGAGGTGCTCGAGACGCCCGCCGGCCAGGAAGCCACCAAGGACGCCGATCGGGATGGCGTAGAGGATGAACACGGGGGAAGTATCGCGGTCGGCGAGCGCCGGGTTTCTCGCTTCGGCGGCACCCGATCGTCGCCCGCCGAGGCTGAACGAGGCAGGGTCGCAACCGCGCCGGGCGGCCGGCTGCGCTACCCTCTGCCATCCAGCCAGCACACGAGCGAGCCGTCACTCCATGACCCGACCGCGCACGATCGTCGAGAAGATCTGGGACGACCACGTCGTCGGCCAGGACGAGGGCGCCCCGGCGATCCTCGCGGTCGACCTCCATCTCGTCCACGAGGTCACGTCCCCCCAGGCGTTCAGCGGCCTTCGAGCCCGCCATCTCGGCGTCCGCCATCCGGAGCGGACGGTCGCGACCGCCGACCACTCGATCCCGACCCATCCGCGGAGCCTGCCCATGGCGGATCCGATGGCCGCGGCCCAGGTCGACCAGCTGACCCGCAACTGCACGGAGTTCGGCATCCCGCTCCATGGCATGGGCGACCCCGGTCAGGGCATCGTCCACGTCATCGGGCCGCAGCTTGGGCTGACCCAGCCGGGGATGACGATCGTCTGCGGCGACTCGCACACGGCAACCCACGGCGCGTTCGGGGCCCTCGCCTTCGGGATCGGCACGAGCGAGGTCGAGATGGTCCTCGCGACCCAGACCCTCCTCCAGCGCCAGCCGAAGACCTACGAGGTCCGGGTCGACGGCCGCCTGTCCGCCGGAGTCAGCAGCAAGGACGTCATCCTCGCCCTGATCGCCCGGATCGGGATCGGCGGCGGGACGGGCCATGTCTTCGAGTACACCGGCGACGCCATCCGGGCAATGACGATGGAACAGCGGATGACGATCTGCAACATGTCGATCGAGGGCGGCGCAAAGGCCGGCCTGATCGCGCCGGACGACACGACGTTCGAGTACGTCGCCGGCCGGCGGCACGCCCCGAGCGGTGCGGCATGGGACGCGGCCGTCGAGCGCTGGCGGACGTTGCCGAGCGACGATGGCGCCGTGTACGACAAGTCGATCACGATCGACGCCTCGGCGCTCGAGCCGATGGTCACCTATGGCACCAACCCCGGGATGGGGATCCCGATCACGGCGCGCGTTCCGGCCCCGGGCGACATGGCCGACGGATCGGCCAGGCGGGCGCTCGAGCGGGCGCTCGAGTACATGGACCTCCAGCCCGGCCAAGCCATCCTCGGCCAGAAGGTCGACGTGGTCTTCGTCGGCTCGTGCACGAACGGGCGGATCAGCGACCTCCGTCTCGCGGCCGAGGTCCTCCGCGGCTGGACGGTCGCCGACGGCGTCCGGATGATGATCGTGCCCGGCTCCGACGAGGTGAAGCGCGAGGCCGAACGCGAGGGCCTCCACGAGGTCTTCCGGGCCGCCGGCGCCGAGTGGCGCGAGGCGGGATGCTCGATGTGTATCGCGATGAACGGCGATCAGCTGTCGCCCGGCCAGTACGCGATCAGCACCTCGAACCGAAACTTCGAGGGTCGCCAGGGCAAGGGCGGACGGACCTTCCTCGCCTCGCCCCTGACTGCCGCCGCGAGTGCCATCGCAGGGGTTGTCGCCGACCCCCGT
>DATAIW010000510.1:0-5038 GCA_036262455.1 Candidatus Limnocylindrales bacterium
CGTGCTGCGGGTCTGCCGGGCGATCAAGCCGCTCCTCGACCAGGTCCCGCCCGATATCTTCAGCAACGACCCGGAGGAGCTCGTCGCCCTCGCGTCCCTCGGCTCGCGCTTCCGATCGATGGACAAGAAGGTCCTCCACGATGCGGTCCGGCTCCTGACCGGCTCGGCCGCCGACTTCCTCGACGATTACTTCGAGTCCGAGATCCTCAAGGGCTATTTCGCGTCTTCGGCGATCATCGGCACGAAGGTCGGGCCGTATTCGCAGGGATCCGGGCTCGTCCTGCTGTACCACATCCTCGGTGAGCACGACGGCGAGTTCGGGGCGTGGGCCTTCCACAAGCAGGGCAACGGCGGGTTCACCAAGGTCCTCGCCCGGGCAGCCCAGGCGTTCGGTGCCGAGATCGCCCTCGAGTCGCCGGTCGAGAAGGTCATCACCAGGGACGGCCGGGCGACCGGCGTCGCCCTGGTCGACGGGACCGAGTTCCACGCTCCCGTGGTCGTCTCCGCGCTCGACCCGCGGCGGACGTTCCTCGAGCTCGTCGACCCGCGCGAGCTTCCGACGGACCTGGTCGACGCGATCGAGCGGTTCCGCTTCCAGGGCACGTCGGCCAAGGTCAACTTCGCCCTCGACGGCGCTCCGCGCTACCCCGCCCTCGGCGACCGGACGGACCAGTACCGCGGATTCACGAACATCGGGCCGTCGATGGAGTACCTCGAGCGGGCCTACGACGATGCCAAGTACGGCTGGTACTCGAAGCGGCCCTACATCGACACCGCGATCCAGTCGACGATCGACCCGGACATGGCACCACCCGGCAAGCACGTGATGAGCTGCTTCGTCCAGTACGCGCCGTATCACCTCCGCGAGAGCGATTGGGACACCGAGAAGGAGCGCTTCGGCGACACAGTCCAGGCGACGCTCGAGTCGTTCTTCCCGGGCTTTGGCGACCTGGTCCTCCAGCGCGAGATCCAGACACCGCTCGACATCGAGCGGACCGTCGGCCTGTCGGAGGGCAACATCTTCGCCGGCGAGTTCCTCGCTCCCCAGATGTTCCTGTTCCGCCCGGCGCCCGGCTGGTCGCAGTACCGGACGCCCATCGACGGCTACTACCAGTGCGGCTCCGGGACGCACCCCGGCGGGTGCGTGATGGGGGCGCCGGGCAAGCTCGCCGCGGGCCAGATCCTCAAGGACCGCGCACGGACCGGCCAGGAGGTGCGCGACCCGGTCGCCGTCGACGCTGCCGCCGGCGCCTGACAACCGGGATCCGCCCGGCCTCGCGGCGCCCGGCTCAGGCGGCCGGCGCGAGATCCTTGCGGAAGATGATCAGCCGGTCGTGCTCCCGGAAGCCATGCTGCTGGTACAGGCCAAGCGCCCCGCTCGGGTTCTCGGTGTCGACCGACAGGGCGGCCTCGACCATGCCTCGCTCCCGCAGAAGGTGCAGGTTGCGCGCGATGAGGGCGCCGGCGACGCCGCGACCGCGCCAGTCGCGAACGGTGAAGATCCCCTCGGTGTAGCCGCGCCGCCGATCCATGACCGCGTTCTCGTGGTCGTCGATGTAGCCGAGGACGCCGCCGACGACGCGGTCGCCGTGCCAGGCGACCTGCCAGACGTCGAGCTGGCCCCGGTTCGGATGGTCGAGCATGCTCATCAGCTGCTCGTCCGACCAGTCCGGCCAGCCGCGATGGTCGTGCATCGCCTCGTCCATCGCCCGAGCGATGGCCGGTCGATCCTCGGGGCGAACGGGGCGCGTCGCAAGGCCGGCCGGCAGATCGACGGTCGGGAGATCGTCGAGCGGTCGCGTCATCTCGACGACGAACCGCAGTTGACGATACCCCGCGGCCTCGAGGAGGGCGATCGCCGAGGTGTTCCGCGCGAACAGCCACGAATGCAGGCCGGCGGTGGTTCCCGTCGGGTCGGCTGCCGCGGCCCGGATGCGTTCGAGCTCTGCCTGTGCTCCGCGCAGCAGGGCCCGTCCGATGCCGCGACCACGCACCGCGGGCACGACCTGTCCGGAGTGCATCAGGAGGCGGCCCTCATCGGGAGACCGGCCGAAATCCCAGGTGCGGGTCCAGCCGACCACCTGCCCATCGACGACGGCCAGCAGGATCGAATCCTCGGGTCGTAGCCCCATCCCACGGATGTCCGCGACGAGCCCCTCGACCGAGAGATCCCAGCTGGTGCCATCGACCACCCGGGCGTGATGGAACACCTCGACCATCGCGGTGAAGTCGCCCTGGGCGCGCCACGGACGGATCTCGACACCGGGCGGCGCGGCGGCCCGAGCGTTGGCGAGTGCGGCAGCGAGGGGCGGCTGGTCGGTCATCAGCACCGAGTGCGAGGCCTCCTGGGATCGTTTCGGGATGGCGCGCCGGGATCGTGGACACCGTGCCATCGACCATCGGTCAAAGTTGTCGCGAACGAGACGGCCGGAGTGCCGATTGCGGGACAGAACCGTCGCCGTGGCGGCAGCCGCCCGGCCGGTCGGGTGCGGCCGCTGCCGGGCTCAGGTTGCTGGTGAGGCGCGGGTCGCGCCGCGGTCACGGCTCGGAGTCAGTCGACGACCATCCCGAACGGAGCGCCGCCGCCCGGGGATCGCGATGCGACGGTTCGCTGACCTTCGTCATCCTTCGGCAAGGAACGGCGGGTCATCGTGTGGTCATGAAGACAGCAACCCGACGCAGCCCAGCCGACCGAGACCGAGCGGTCGCCCGCTTGCGGGCCCTCACGATCGGAACCAGCCTTGCCAGCATCGCCGCGGTCGGCGGGTTCGGCGCCATGGCCGCCCTCTCCTACGACGGCACCTCCAGCAACGTCACCACGGCCGCGGTCGTCACCGCCGACAATGGGGCAACGACGACCGGCACGGACGCGTCGACCACGACGGGCACGGCAACGACGACGGACACGACGACGACCACCACGACGAGCGGCACGACCTCCATCCAGGCCACGGCCGCACCGGCCACGACGACCGGGACCGCTCACGCCGCTACCGGATCCTCGTGACCGAGCCACCGACCGCCGACTGGCGGGCCCTCGGAACCGGCGTCCGGCTCGTCGTCCTCGACGGCGACCTGGACGCCGCTCGGCGCGCCGTCGAAGACGTCCTCGATGACGTCGATCGGGCATACAGCCGGTTCCGCGACGACAGCGAGATCGTGGCCCTCAATGCCCGCGCCGGATCACCGGTCGCGGTCAGCCCGCTCCTGGCGACGGCGATCGCCGCCGGACTGCGGGCCGCCCGGATCACCGACGGCGCGGTCGACCCGACCGTTGGCCGGGCGATGCGGGCCATCGGCTACGACGCCGATTTCGATCGGATCCGCAACCCGGCGGGGCCCATCGAGCTCCGGATCGAGCCGATCCCCGGCTGGCAGTCGGTCGAGTTCTCCGCGCCCCGCCGCGAGGTCCGGGTCCGCCGCGGCGTCGAGCTCGACCTCGGCTCGACCGGCAAGGGACTTGCCTCGGACCTGGCCGCGGCCGCCGCCCTCGCGGCCATTGCCGTGCCCGGGGAGCAGGCCCGTGGTGGCGTGCTCGTCTCCCTCGGCGGCGACATCGCCGTCGGCGGAACCCCGCCCGACGGCGGCTGGCGGATCCTGATCGCCGAGGACAGCGAAACCCCGTCCGACGCCGCGGGCGAAGTGGTGGCGATCGAGACCGGCGCGATGGCGACCTCGAGCACGACCGTCCGGCGCTGGCAGCGCGGCGCACGGAGCCTCCATCACCTGATCGATCCGCGGACCGGCGGGCCGGTCGAATCGCCGTGGCGGACCGCGTCGGTCGTCGCCGCGACGTGCGTCGACGCCAACACGGCGGCCACCGCGGCCATCGTCATGGGCGATGCGGCGATCGCCTGGCTCGAAGCCGCTCGCCTGCCGGCCAGGCTCGTCGGTCTCGACGGGACGGTGACCCGACTCGGCGGCTGGCCGGAGCCCGATGACGATCCCGGCGCGGACCACATCGACGCGGCAACCGACGAGTCCGGGCGACGTCCCACCGCGTAACTCGATCGAAAGGTGCGGACTCTCATGATCGGCTCATCCCGATCGGGGACATGATCTCGAACTCATTTGCCGGAGCGCCCAACCCGTGAGCACCCAGATCCTGTGGTTCACCACCCGGGGAGCCGGCGTCGTCTCCCTCCTCCTGTTCAGCGCTGTCGCCTGCCTCGGCCTGCTGGCCGTCGCCCGGACCCAGTCCGTGCGGTGGCCGCGGTTCCTGACGGTCGAGCTCCACCGCAACCTGGCGCTCCTGTCGGTCGTGTTCCTCGGGATCCACATCGTCACCGCGATCCTCGACCCGTTCACGAGCCTCGGCATCGGCGCGGCGCTCGTGCCGCTGGCGTCGTCCTACCGGCCCCTTCCGGTGGCCTTCGGTGTCGTGTCGGTGTACCTCGTCCTCGCGATCATCATCACGAGCCTCCTTCGCGAGCGGATCGGCCACCGGGTCTGGCGGGCCGTCCACTGGTCGTCCTACGCGGCCTGGCCACTGGCGATCGAGCACACCCTGACCGCCGGCAGCGACTCCTTCTCCGTGTGGCTCCTCGTCGTTCAGGCGGCGTGCGTCCTTGCCGTCAGCGGCGCGCTGGTCTGGCGGCTGACCTCGGGCGGAACCAACCGCAGCCGGCTTGCGGCAGTGACCGGCGGCACGGCCGATCCGATCGCCGTCGACCCGGCCTGGAGGAACCACTGATGGAGCCGCGCCTGTTCGCCGGGCCGCCCGCCGCGTCAGGCCCCGAGACCCATGCCGATCACCTCGCCCGGCTCGGGCGGCTGCCATCCGGATCGTCGGCACCAGCCGTGATCCCGGTCCTCGAGGCGAGCGGCCTGCTCGGTCGCGGCGGCGCCGGGTTCCCGGTCGGCCGGAAATGGCGCTCGGTCGCCGGGCAGACCGGTGGCCGGCCGGTCGTCCTCGTCAACGGCGCCGAGGGTGAGCCGCTCAGCGCCAAGGACCGGACCTTGCTCCGGCTCCGGCCGCACCTCGTCCTCGACGGTGCCCTGCTGGCGGCGGACGCTGTCGGCGCCGATCGGATCGCCC
>DATAIW010000511.1:0-2265 GCA_036262455.1 Candidatus Limnocylindrales bacterium
GTCCGGACGGCGCCCGCCGGGTACTCGTCGGGCTTCAGGCCGAAGAGGCGGCTGTTCGGGAGGTAGGAGAGAGCCGTCTCGAGGTACGGGTCGCCGGCGCCCACGAGGAGGATGTTCCGCTCGCGGACCGGCGGAATGACGGCCCACGCTCGATCGTCGGTCGCGAGGAGGTCCGGCCGGGCGGTCGTGTCGGCGGCATCGCCGGCGACGAGCCGGACGTCGAGGATCGCGGCGTCGGCCGGCACGTCGTCGATGATCACGTCGGCCCGCGACTGGGGGTCGATCGTGATCGTCCGGGTCTCGAGAAGCCGGTCGTCGCTCCAGACCTCGACCCGGCGGGTCGCCGACTCCAGGTCGAGATTGGCGACACTGACGAAGACCGACCGGGTGAGGGTCGGTGAGGTCCGGACCGCGAGGGCGACGATCGCCTGGTTCCGGCTGCCCTTGGCGTCGCCGACCCGGAGGACCCGGATCGGGGCGTCGACCTTCGTCGTCGGCGGGACCGCGAAGGCGGCGTCGGTCGCGACGAGGACCTCTGCGTCGCCCGACTGGATGGCGAGCTGCTGGGCAAGGGCCAGGGCATCCCCGAGATCGCCCCGGCTGACCGTCGGCCGGATCCCCTCGATGGCCTGCCGAACCCGGCCGAGGTCGCTCGTCCCGGTGGCCACGATCCGGGCCGTCCGGCCGGCCTCGATCACGCTGACCTTGCCGCCGCTCGGGAGGTCCTTGAGCGCCTCGATCGCTGCCCGCTTGGCGGCCCCGAGCCGATCCGGTGGCACGTCGGTCGCGGCCATGCTCGCCGAGGTGTCGACGATCAGGACGAGATCGCGAGCGAGACCGGCCGGTCGCTCGACGAACGGTCGAGCCGCAAGGAACGCGAGGATCGCGACCAGCAGCAGCTGCAGAAGGAACAGGAGGCTCCGGCGCAGCTTCTGCCACGGGGCGTTGGCCTCGACGTCGGCGGCGAGCCGTTGCCAGAGGAGCGTCGAGGGCACGATCGTCTCGGTCCGCCGCAGGCGGAGCAGGTACATCGCGACAACGGCCGGCACGAACAGCAGGCCGAGCAGCGCCAGCGGGCTCGCGAAGGGCATCGGATCAGCTCAGCCGAGGACTCGGCGCCGGCGCAGCTCGGCGAAGATCAGGTCGTTGAGCGGCACCTCCGTCGAGAGGTCGACGTACGTCGCCCGGCGCCGGGCGGCGAGCTGGGCGAACGACTCCTTCCAGGCGGCGAGGCGTCCGCGATAGGCGTCGATGGTGGCGAGGTCGGCGGTGACGTCGATGCTTTCGCCGGTCTCCGCGTCGACCAGCCGGAGGTCGCCCTCGAGCGGCGGGTCGAGCTCCTCGGGCGACAGGACGTGGAGGACGATGAGCTCCGAGCGGGTGGAGGCGAGCTCGCGGATCACTCGATCGGCGGCCGGGTCGAGCAGGTCCGAGATCAGGATCACGACGCCCCGGCCGGACAGCTGGGCCGCCGCGTGACGGGCCGCGGCGACGAGATCGGTCGGGCCGTCGGCGACCGCGATCGACGACAGCTCGGCGAGGAGCCGGAAGACGCGACCCGAGCCGCGCAGGGCGGTCCGCCGTCGGGCCGATCGGCCGCCGAGGACGCTGACGGCGACCTTGTCCTCCGACGCCAGCCCGATGTAGCCGAGGGCGGCGGCGGCGCGCTTGGCGAATTGCAGCTTGTCGGGTCGGCCGCTCGCCATCGACGCCGAGCCGTCGAGGAGGAACGTGATCGTCACGTCCTCCTCCTCGATGAACAGCTTGACGAAGAGCTTCTCGAGCCGGGCGAGGACATTCCAGTCGAGCTGGCGGAGATCGTCGCCGAGAGCGTACTCGCGATAGTCGGCGAACTCGACGGACTGGCCGCGCTTGACGCTCCGCCGGCCACCCTTCAGCCCGCCCCGGACGGGGGCGTGCATCAGCAGGAGGAGCCGCTCGAGCTGGCGCAGGAATGCCTCGTCGAAGACCGTCGGATCGACGTCGCTCGGCAGGAAGACGGGCCGGCCGTTCGGTCCCTTGATCGAGCCGGCCGCCGAGGTGCCGCTCGGAGCGGCAGCCGTCAGGGCTCCCGGGCGGGCGGCGGCCTCAGCCGGAGCCGGCTCGTGCTCGTCCGTCATGGTCATCGCTGGGTCCGGCTCGCCGGGCGGACTACTCAACCGCCGGCGGGGCGACCGAATCGAGGACCGTCCGGATCGCCGCCTCGGTCGTGATCCCTTCGGCCTCGCCCTCGAAATTGAGGATGATCCGGTGGCGCAGCGAGGG
>DATAIW010000512.1:0-3659 GCA_036262455.1 Candidatus Limnocylindrales bacterium
CTCTTCGACGAGCCGACGTCGGCGCTGGATCCGACGCTCGTCGGCGAGGTCCTGAAGGTCATGGAGGGGCTGGCTCACGAGGGAGCCACGATGATCGTCGTGACCCACGAGATGGCATTCGCCCGCGAGGCCGCCGACCGCGTCTACTTCATCGACGACGGCATCTTCGTCGAGGTCGCCCCGCACACCGAGCTGCTGGACCATCCGCGCGATCAGCGCACACGCGACTTCCTCGCCCGCACCCTGCGAACCTGACCGGGTCCGGCGGACCGATCGATCCGGACCGATCGACGAACTCGACCGATCGCCTCAGCCGAGGGCGCCGTTGAGCTGGCCCCAGATCGCGTGGGGCTGCCACTCGAGCGGCTCGCCCCGGGATCATCCGGACGTTGCCCATCTCCTCGTGCCAGCCGGCGGCCCGCAGCCGCTCGCGTCCCGTCGTGTTGCTCTCGAGGACGCCGGCTCCGGCCTTGCCGCTCGCCCCGGTCGAGTGGCGCCGGATCTCGAGCAGCCGCAGCGCGTCGCCCGGCTCGTGGGCGATGAGCGCGCCGCCCCGCCACGGGGCGCGGGCGAGGTAGCCGCGAACGACGCCGGCCGGATCGGTCGCGACATACGTGGTCTGCGGTGAGAGCACGGTCCGGAGCACCGCGCCGCGGTCCTCGCCGGTGACGCAGGCGTCGAGGGCGAGGGTGGCGCCGAGGTCGTCCGGCGCGAACGGCCGGATGTCCGGATCGAGGGGGCGCTCGTCGGGCGGCAGGCCGTCGATCGAGAAGCGGACCTGGCGCTCCAGGACGGTGAACCCCTCCCGCTCGTAGATCGGGCGGCCGAGCGGCGACGCAATGAGGATCTGGGTCCGGCAGCCACGCGCCTCGAGGTCGTCGAGGACGGCTCGCGTGATCCGGCGCCCGAGACCGTTGCCGCGGCACTCCGGCGCGACGAAGATCACGCCGACCCAGCCGGCAGCGCCATGGGCCGAGCCGCATCCCGTCCCGACGATTCGTCCCTCGACCTCGGCGACGATCGGGGCGCCGGTTCGAAGCTCGCAAGGCCGAGGAGCTGGGGATCCCGGTGCTCGACGCCGAGGGGTTCGCGAAGCTCCTGAGGGGAGAAGGATGAACGATGCAGAGGAGCGCTTCGCGGAGCGGCTGGCGGTCGACCTCGAGCGGGTGCTCGGCGCCGGGCTGGCGGTCGACGACATCGAGCTGTCGGCGGCAGAGGACGAGTGCAGCGTCCGGGCCACGCTCCTGGTCGAAGGTCGGATCGAGACGATCGAGGTCAGTGCGCCCGATATCGTCGCCCTCTACCGGCCGCTGATCGAACGGGCGGCCGAGATCCGCCTGGCCGGCGCGTTCTGGCGGATGGTCGGACCGACCTGACGGGTCGAATGGGAACGAGTGATGTCGAAGGTCGAGACGAGCACGCCGCCGAACACGCCGACGCCGATCGGCCCGTACAGCCACGTCGCCCGCGTCGGCCCGCCATCGGTCCCGGCGAGCTGACCGGTGGCCGGGTCGACACCCGCCGTCCCACCGATCGTCACAGGGTCGCAGATGCGCCGGACCGTGATCCGGGTCCATGAACTGCCGAAACCGGGCGTCCTCCTGACGATGAACCTGACGGCGGTCGCGAGAGACTGACGACGGCCCGCCCCGGAGCGCAGAATCGGGGCAGCACGAACGCGGTAACAACCTTGCCCGACGAACGTCATCGCGCCGTGGAGGAGGACGCCATCCGACCCCTGTCGAGCGAGCCGTCGCTCGCCCCGGTCGATTCGCGATCGGTCGTCGCGGCCCGTGGCGACATCGTCATGCGCGCCTTCGAGGAGCATGCCGGGAAGCTCACGAGCTTCGCGTTCGGCATGACCCGCGATCGCGACGTGGCGGACGATCTTGTCCAGGAATCCTTCCTCCGACTCGTCAAGGAGCTGGCCGCGGACCGCACCCCCGACAACATCCCCGCCTGGCTGTTCCGGGTCTGCGCCAACCTCGCCACCAGTCGAGGCCGCCGGGCGACCGTCGCCCAGCGGTTCCTCAGCCGGGTCCACAGCGTGCCGGACGCTGCGCCTGCCGATGTCGAGACCCTCCGCCGGGAGACGAACATGACACTTCTGGCTGGGTTGGCCACGGTCCCGAGCGACGCCCGGGCCGCGCTCCTCATGGCCTCACAGGGGTTCAGCGGACGGGAGATCGCCGAGGCCATCGGCCGGAGCGAGATGGCGACCCGGACGATGATGTTCCGGGCCCGGGAGAAGCTCCGGGCCTACCTCGTCCGGGAAGAGGTGCGGTCGTGATCCACGAGCACGACGACCTCG
The DNA here is from genome assembly GCA_036262455.1 of Candidatus Limnocylindrales bacterium. Taxonomy (GTDB): domain Bacteria; phylum Chloroflexota; class Limnocylindria; order Limnocylindrales; family CSP1-4; genus CF-46. The sequence continues at coordinate 2,312 of DATAIW010000512.1, forward strand.
TGCTGGCATCGGCGGCGATCGACTTCGACCTGACCGAGGACGAGGCGGATCGGCTCCGACGGGCGGTTGCGGACTGTCCGATCTGCGCGGAGCGCGCCGCGGCCTACCGTCGCCAGTTCCAGGTCCTCGCGGACCTGCCGCAGCTCGAGCCGTCGGACGCGACCCGGCGGCGGGTCATGGCCGTGGCCATGTCCGGCCGCCGGGCCGAGACGCGTTCCCCGATGCTCCTCCTCGCCGCCGCGCTCGTGATCGGTGCCCTCCTCGCCCTGGTCGCGGCGGTGGCCGGCGGCGCCTTCAAGCAACGGTTGATCGCCGAATACCCACCGGTCAGCGAGTCCAACTCGCCGGTCGCGTCGGCGATCGCGGTGGCGTCGGTCGAACCGGGTCCCGGGTCGAGCCAGCCCGCCGGACCCGGACCAGGCGGCGGGCCGACGATCCTGGGTCGGGACGTGATCGCCGACGTGATCTCGTCCAACCTGCGCCTTCGCTCCCAGCCACGGATCGCGACCGACTCGATCAAGTTCGAGCCGTTCCTCAATGTCGGCGACCGTCTGTTCGTCGTCGACGGCCCGGTCGTCGCCAGCAACCACGATTGGTATCAGGTCGCGACCTGGCGACCTTCGGATCCGAACGCGACCTGGCCGATCGGGTGGGTCGCGTCGGCCGATCTCGATGGAACGCCGTGGATCGCCGCGGCGGCCACGACGTGCCCGGCAGCGCCGACCGTCGACATCCTCGCGGCCATGAATCGCTACGAGGCCCTCGCCTGCTACGGCCACCGGACGATCGCGTTCCGGGCCCTGGTGTCCGGCTCCGGTCCGGTCGACCCGTGTCCGGGCGACCTCACGACCACGTGCCTCGGGGGTCCGACCTGGCTCGCCGGGACGGGCGGCTGGACGGCGACGGTTGACGCGAGCGCCGTCGCAGCGGTCCCGGCGACGGCGGTCCTCACGTTCGCCCGGGACCCGGCCGGCCCGGTCACGGAGAACGACCTGCCGACCAGTCGGATGCTCACGATCTCCGGCGCGTTTGACGACCCGGCCGCCGCATCCTGCGGACTCGAGGGCGCGCCGGCGTCCGTGTCGACCCTGACCGTGACCGACGCCATCCTTCGCTGCCGGACGACCTTCGTCGTGAGCGCCGTGGTTCCGGACCCTGGTTGGCTGAGCATCCAGGTCGCCGCGATCACGACCACGCCGGGTCTCCGCGTCCGATCGCTGCCCCTGGTCGACGACAGCTCGGAGCGGTTCGAGCCGCTCCTCGACCAGGCCACCCGCCTGTTCGTCATCGACGGTCCCGTGGTCGGCAGCGGCTACGACTGGTACCGCGTGGTCGCGCCGACGGTGAC
>DATAIW010000513.1:0-6490 GCA_036262455.1 Candidatus Limnocylindrales bacterium
GTCTTGACAAGCGCCGTGGCCTCGCCGCAGCGCCCAAAGGGGGACTCGCGAGCCTTCGCTCGCTGCTCGCGGGGGCGGCTGATCCCGCCCTCGCGGCGCGCCCCTCAGCCGCCCCGGGCGCGTCGCTTCGCGGCGCGCAGCCGCTCCAGCGTGTCGGCGTCGAGGTCCAGGGCCGCCGCCGAAGGCGTCGCGGCGACGGGGGCCGACTCCGCCGCGGGTGCCGGTGCAGCCGCGAGCGCCGCCGATGCCGCCGATCCCCTGGCCGGCCTCGGTTCCCGGGAGGGCGTCGCCGCGGCCGCCTCCGCCTCGGGGGTCGTCGAGGAATCGCGCCGGATCGCCGCCCGGGCGGCCGCCGAGCCGGCCCGATCCCGGGCCGCCAGCATCCCGGTCAAGCTCGCGGGCCGGGCGGCGACCCGCCGATGCCGCCAGCCGGCGGCCCAGGCCCAGGCGGCTGCGAACTCGCGCCGACCGAGCGACACGCGCCGGAGGGCGACATCCAGCGGCCAGAGCAGCATCGCGATCACGAGCAGGAGCGGCCACAGGTCGGCGTAGTGGCTCGTCCGCGAGAGGTCGTGCCGCCAGACGTCGCTCGGGGCGGCCACCACGGTCCCGCCCGTCGCGGAGCGGAGCGCCCCCAGGAGCGTCTCGTTCGTGCCGAGTCGCCGGTACTCGGTGGCGGTCGGGGCCACGAGCCCCACGGTCCGCCCGAGCGGCGCGGTCCCGGGTCGCGTCTGGCTGAGCCGGATCGCGTACGCACCCGGGTCGAGCGCCCCGAGCGGCGCCTCGTAGATCCCGGGCGCGACCTGGACGAGCGTGGCGTCGACCGGCTGGAGATCCGGCCCGACGATCTTCGCCGTCGTGGCGTAGAAGTCGCGCGGCGAGCCGTCCGCCTCGACGCTCTCGACGTGCAGGGTCGTCTGTTCGCCCCTGGTGTCGAACCGGGCTTCGATCCCGCCGGTCTCCTCACCCGGGAAGGTCCAGGCCACGAGCTGGCTGGCGAACCGGCTGAAGTCGCGCCAGGGCAGCCAGTCCTTGGCCCAGCGACCGGTGGTGTCGGAGGTCCAGGCCACCGACCTCCCGAGTCCGTACTGCCACTGGGCAAGGAGCGGGTCGTCCCGGCCGGTGACCAGGATCGTCTGGGCCGCCGCCTTGGCGGTCGTGCCGTTGTAGCCGAGGAGCGGCGGATAGCCAGCGTCGAGGCCGCGCAGGATCGGCGACGAGGCGGTCTGGGCCGGATGGAACGGCTCCTCGACGATCTGCTGGCCGGAGACCTGCTGGGTCTCCTTGAGGAAGATGTCGGGGATCGACGAGGGGTTGACCGCCGGGTAGTAGCGCCCCCCGCCCTGGGCGGCGAGCTGGGCCAGCACCGGCGCCGCACCACCGCCCGCCCCGACCGTCGAGAGGGTGATCCCGGCCGCCTTCATCCGGGCCAGGATCTGGTCGTAGGCTCCGGAGCGGGACCACCCGTCGGTCAGCAGGATGATGTGGCGCCGGGTCGCGGTCGCCGTCTCGAGCGAACCGACCGCCGCGTCGAGCCCGGCGAAGATGTTCGTCTGGCCGTTCGGCTGGATCCCGGCGATCTGGTCCTGGAGGCTGGTCACGTCCCCGAGCGGCTGCGTCCGGACGATCCAGTGGGCGGCCTCGTTGAACCCGACGACCCCGATGCTGTCGGTCGCCTGGAGGGCGGCCACGGCCCGCAGGATCGCCTCCTTGCCGATGTCGACCTTGCGGACGCCCTGGATCGCGGTGCCACCGCTCTGGTTGAAGGTGTTGCAGTGGCAAGCATCCATCGAGCCCGACTGATCGATCACCACGACCAGGGCGATGTCGGGCTGCTTCGTCTTGTCGCGCACGCCCATGTCGACCGGGAGCACCTCCTCGAGCGGCGTGTTCGTGTAACCGCCCGCGCCGTAGCTGTGCGGCCCGCCGATCATCACGAGCCCCCGGCCAAGGTCCCGGACGTACGACTGGAGGGCGGCCATCCTGCGGTCGCCGAGATCGGTCCTGGGCACGTCGACGAGGACGACGCTGTCGTAGTTCGCGAGACCGGCGAGGTCGCTCGGGACCGCATCCGGGGCGACCAGTTCGGTGGTCTGGCGCTCCGTCGTGAGCGCGGCCACGAGCTCGGCGGCGACCTTCGCGTCGCCGGCCACCACGAGGGTCCGCGGCGGTCCCTTGACGATCGTGTCCGAGTCGGCCCGGTTGTTCTTGTCGAACGTGTCGCGGGCCGCCTCGACCACCGCCCGGAAGACGTGGAAGCCGGGCTCCGTCGGCTTCACCCGGAAGGTCACGGCCGTCGTGCCGGCCGGCAGGTCGACCCGCTGGGTCTCTACGAGCCCGCCGTCGGCGAACAGTCGGACGGTCGCCGGCTGCGCGACGGTCGAGGTGATCGTCGCGGTCGCCTCGATCTCCTCGCCCAGCCGGCTGGTGGTCGGCGTCGTCAGCCGCTCGACCAGGACCTCGTCCGTCGCCGTCCCGCCGAGGAGCCGGGTCTCGATCTGGATCCCGCGGGAGGCCGCGAGGGCCGCGGCGTCCTGGCCGGTCCCGGTCGTGTCGTTCCCGTCCGAGAGGAGGACGATCCGGCGCTGGGCGTCGTCCGGGAATAGCGCCGAGGCGAGCCGCAGCGCCGCGCCGATGTCGGTCGCCGAGCGGACCGGCGTCGAGGCGAGCCGGTCGATGTCGCGGACCTCGGCTGGCAGCCGCTCCACCAGGGCGTCCCGCCCGAACGCGACCACCCCGGCGAGGTCGTCCCTGGGCATCGCCGCCAGTGCCTGCCGGAGGAAGGCGAGCCCGTCCTCGCGCCCGGCGTTGCCGACAGAATCGGACAGGTCGACCACGAAGACGGTCGCCAGCCGGTCCATCGGCAGGATCAGCTGGAAGCCGGCGAGCGCGAACGTCAGCACGCCCAGGAGGATCGCCCGCACGAGGAGCGCCGCCCGCCGACGCCCGATACCGAGTCGGTGGCGTGCCGCGGCGTGCACGATCAGCGTCAGCCCGACGAGGATCGGGAGGAGCAGCAGGACCTCCGGCCGGTCGAACGCGATACCCATCAGGCGGCCCGCCGCCGGGGGAGCCGAGCGCCGATGGCCCGCCGGATCCGGACGAGCCCGTCGCGCTCGTAGACGGCCCACTCGACCAGCAGGAGCCCGAGGACGGCCAGGAGCAACGGTCCCCACAGCTCGTCGCGGGCAGGCGCGCGAGGAGCGATCGGACCGGCCCCGGTCGCAGGGCCGACCGATGCGCCCGGGCTGGCCGATGCCGCAGGGCTCGCTGACGCGCCCGGGTCGGTCGACGGTCGCGCGCTCGAACCGGTCGCTACGATCGCCGCCGCGCTGCCGGGTGCGATCGCCGATTCCTCGACACTGAACAGGTCGACCGCGAACCTGACTGGGGCATTCGGGTCGACCGGTGGTGCGGTCACCGACGCGGCCGCGGACGTGCCCGGTGACGACGCCGCGGGCGGCGAGAGCGGCATTGCGGTGCCGGCCGGCGACCCGTCGGCGGACGGAGACGGCGAGGCTCGGTCACCGGTGGGCCGGACCTCGTACACGCCGAGGCGGCCGGTGCCGCTGAAGGTGATCGTCGCGGCTCCCGGGGTGGCCGGAACGAGATCGGTGGTCGAGCCATCCGGGGCCGTCACCCGCAGGCCGATCGCGCCCGCCGGGATCGCGAGCTCGACCGGCGTGGCGGGCGCGATCGCGGTCTGGGGAGCCCCACTCCCGCCCATCAGCTCGCCGACCAGGTTCGAGATGAGGAGCGGGAAGGCCACCTGGAGCGGCAGGTCGGACTGCCGGGGGGCGAAGGAAAGCACGGCCGTCCGCAGGCCGGCCCGCTGGCCGGCGTACAGCAAGGGTGCCCCGCCGGGTCCCGGGACGATCGTCCGTGCCCAGGCCGGGAGGACGAGCTTGCGCGCTGCGGCGATGTGGGTCGTCGAGAGGTCCACGAAGTGGAGGACGGGCTCGTCGGGGTCGAGCGTCCCGATCGCGGGCTCCTTGAGCGCCCCGACAACCTCGCCGAGCGGCGAGCTCGAGGGCGGGTCGACCGCGAGGATGGCCGTTCGCGGGAGCTCGGCCGGGAGGTTCCCCTCGAACACGATCAGGTCGAACAGCTCGGGATGGGTCGCCGGTCCGTAGGCCTCCGGGGCCACTCCGTAGACCTCCGTGTCGGGCAGGTACGAGAGGGCCGTCGAGAGGTACGGGTCGCCGGCGCCGACGAGAAGGACTCGGCGGCGACGGTCCGGCGGGACGATTGCCCAGGCCCGATCGTCGACAGCCAGGTCGTCTGGCGCAGCCGTGCCATCGCCGCCGGCCGTCGCCGCACCGGTGCCGGCGCCGACGAGCCGGACCTCGACGACACTCACATCACGCGGCAGGTCGTCGATCCCGACGTCGCTCCGGGATAGCGGATCGAGCTTCACGTCGCGTGCCTCGAGGAGGCGACCGTCACCCCAGATCTCGAGCCGGCGGTCGGCCGATTCGAGATCGACGTTCGCGACGCTCACGAAGACCGAGCGGGTGACCGACGAGGGAGCCGTCCGCACCGCCAGGGCGACGATCGCCTGGTTCCGGCGACCCCGTCCGACCTGGAGGACCTTTACCGGGGCGTCGACCCGGACGTCCGGCGGCCGGGCGATCGCGGCATCGGTCGCCACCACGATCTCGGCGTCCGCCACTCGCGAGGCGAGGCCACCCGCAAGGCGGAGTGCATCGGCGAGGTCGCCCGCCGCCGGCTCGACGACGAGGTTGCCGATGGCCTGTCGGATCCGGCCGAGGTCGGTCGTCCCGTTCGCGATGACCCGGGCGGTGGAGCCGGCCGCGATCACGCTCACCGAGCCCCCGCTCGGGAGGTCCCGGAGCGCGTCGAGCGCGGCTTGCTTCGCGGCCTCGAGACGGTTCGGGAAGACGTCGGTCGCCCCCATGCTCGCGCTCGTGTCGATGACCAGGACGATGTCGCGGGCGAGGCCAGCCGGTCGTTCGACGAACGGGCGCGCGGCCAGGACCGCCAGGACCGCGACCAGCAGGAGCTGAAGGAGCAGCAGGAGGCTGCGCCGCAGCCGTTGCCAGGGCGCGTTCGCCTCGACGTCGGCCACGAGCCGCTGCCAGAGGAGCGTCGACGGGACGACGTGCTCGTCGCGGCGGAGCTTCAGGAGGTAGAACGCGACGACGAGCGGGATGAAGGCCAGGCCCGCCAGCGCCAGCGGCGCGATCAGCGGCACGGTGGCCTCGCGGCGCTCAACCCGCCACCTGGCGACGCCGCAGCTCGGCGAAGACCAGGTCGGCGATCGGCAAGTCGGACCCGACAGGCACGTAGCTCGCCCGGCGCTTCACGGCGAGCTCGGCGAATCCGTCGCGCCAGGTGGCCAGCCGGGTCCGGTAGTCGTCGAGCGTCGAGAGGTCGACCGTCACGTCGACGCCCGCGCCGCTCTCGGAATCGACGAGCCGGAGGTCACCTTCGAGGAGGGGGTCGATCTCCTCAGGGCTCAGGACGTGGATGACGACGAGCTCGGAACCCGTCGCGGCCAGGTCCCGGATCACCCGATCGGCCGACGGGTCGAGGAGATCGGAGATGAGGATGACGAGACCCCGACCGCGGAGCTGGGCGCCGGCGTGGCGGACCGCCGCGAGCAGGTCCGTCGGTCCGTCGGCCGGTCCGATCGCCGAGAGCTCGGCGAGCAGCCGGAGGACCCGCCCCGAACCGCGGAGCGCGACATGCCGCCGGCCGGCTCGGCCACTCAGCGCGCTGACGACCACCCGGTCCTCCGATGCCAGCCCGATCGTCCCGAGGGCGGCGGCCGCCCGCTTGGCGAACAGGAGCTTCTCCGGTCGGCCGCTCGCCATCGACGCGCTGGCATCGACGAGGATGCTGATGGTGACGTCCTCCTCCTCGACGAACAGCTTCACGAACAGCCGCTCGAGGCGGGCGTAGACGTTCCAGTCGAGCTGGCGAAGATCGTCGCCCAGGGTGTATTCGCGGTAGTCGGCGAATTCGACCGAGCGGCCCCGCTTGACGCTCCGTCGGCCGCCCTTGAGCCCGCCCCGAACGGCCTGCCGGAGGAGGAGCTTCAGGCGCTCGAGCTGGCGGAGAAACGTCTCGTCGAAGACGGTCGGGTCGAGGGCGTTCTCGAGCATGGCCGGACGCGCGCTGCGGGGGCCGACGACCGCGGCTGCCGACGAGCCGTCGGGCGGCGGGGCGGCACCGAGCGGAGCCATCGCAGTCCGACCCTCGGGTCCCGGAGCTACTCGACGCTCGGCGGGTCGAGGCTCTCGAGGATCGTCCGGATCACCGCCTCGCTCGTGATGCCCTCCGCCTCGCCCTCGAAGTTGAGGATGAGTCGGTGCCGCAGCGCGGGCAGGGCCGCTGCCCGGATGTCCTCGATGGCCACGTTGAACCGGCCGTCGAGCAGGGCCGCGATCTTGCCCGCGGCGACCAGCGCCTGGACGCCCCGCGGCGAGCCGCCGTAGCGAACGTAGTCGCGGACGAGCTGGGGTGC
>DATAIW010000514.1:0-7618 GCA_036262455.1 Candidatus Limnocylindrales bacterium
GATCAATGGCTACACCTACCGGAGCACGGTCGCGCCGATGGGCGGCCGCTATCTCATCGGCGTCAGCGCCGAGAACCGGGCCGCCGCCGGCGTGAGGGGCGGCGAGTCGCACGATGTCGAGCTGACGCTGGACACGGTCCCACGCGAGGTCGAGCTACCGGCTGACTTCGCCGCCGCCCTGGCCGCGGATCCTGAGGCTCGGGCGACGTTCGACGCGCTCTCGCCGAGCAACAAGGGCTATCACACGGTGTTGATCGAGGGCGCGAAGAGCGACGAAACCCGCCTGCGGCGGCTCGCGAAGTCGGTCGCGGCGCTCCACGAGGGCCGCCCTCGCTGAACCGGTGCCCGGGCCCGCCCGGACATCGGTCAGCCGGCCGTCAGCCGGACGAAGGCGTCGACGTCGACCCGGGCGTGGCCCGCCGTCCCGGCCACCACGATCCTGAGCGTGTGACTCCCGATCCCGGACCAGTTCCGGGCGAACACGATGGCCCGCGAATGGCCGGCGGTCGCGTGGAGCGAGACCGATCCGGCATAAACACCGTCGACATAGACCCACGCCGATCCGCGGGTCGTGCCCCTGGCGGCGACCCAGGCGACGCTCGATCCGGTGAAATGGAAGGTCGCCGAGGCCCCGCGTGCCGTCGCATAGCGCACGGTTCCGCCCGACGCGCCGGACCAGCCGCTCGTGTGCCACGTGCCGGTCCAGGTCAGCGCGGTCGACGACTGCTGATACACGCTTGCCCTGACGAGATTGCCCTCCAGCCACCCGCTCGTGTTGGCCCGCGTGTCCGAGGCCCGGACGCGCTGGCGGGCCGTTCCGCCGATCGGGATTGAACCGTCGGCGGCCGTGGCGGTCGCGCTCGGGAGCGATGTCGCCGTCCACGAACCGCCGTTGAGGCTCCGCTGCAGGCCGGTCGACACGATCCCGCTCGGATCGGTCGCGGTCCAGGCGATCCGGACCGGCACCGTCGAGGTCCCGAGGGTCCGATTGGCCCAGAGGTGGGTGGTCGGCGCCGTGAGCGTCGGGGGAATCCCGTCGGCGATGACGAGATTCAGCTTCGTCGTCCGGGTGATCCCGTCGGCCGCACCGGTGATCGTCAGCGGATACGTTCCGACAGGGGTGGCGGCCGGGTCGGCGGGGGTTGTGACCGTGAGCGCTGCCGACGCGTCGTCGACCGGGTTGGCGTCGTACGTGACGGTGGTGCCTTCCGGCAGGCCGCTGACCGCGAGCGCGATGTCGGAGGCGAAGTTCAGCCGGATGATCGACACGGTCGCGGCGGCGCTCGAGCCTTGTTTGACCGACCCGCTCGGGATGGACGCGGCGAGCTTGAACGTCGAGTAGGCCTGGGTTGCGAGGTCGGTACCGTTGAACCGGTCGAGGTCGACCCGGCCGGAGATCCCCGCCACCGTGCCGTCGCTCGTGTACTGCCAGAACGTCCAGCCGTGGCCGCCCCAGTTGGAGGCCGGGACCGTGGGGCTCGTGACTCCCCAGTGCGCGACCCACAGGGTCGTATAGCCGGCGTCGGCGAGGGCATGGCTGTCGCCCATGTACTTCTTCCAGAAGGCCGGGCTCGTGTAGATCATCGGCCGGGCGCCGATCTTCCCGGTGACCTCGCCGAGGAAGGACGCCACCCACGCCTGGAGCCCCGCCACGCTGAGGCCGCCGCTGTCCTCGAGATCGAGCGCCGGGATCAGATCGCCGGCCCCGATGTTGATGTTGGCGGCGAAGTGGTCGGCCTCAATGATCGCGTCGTTGGTGTTGCTGCCCGGCCGGGCGAAGTGGTACGCGCCTGTCCACAACCCGGCTGCCTTCGCCCGGGAATGGTTCGTCGCGTACATCGGGTCGACATAAAGCGTGCCATTGCTCTGGACCTGGCCGTCGGTCGCCTTGATGATCGCGAACTTCTTTCCCGCGCCGGCGACGGAGGTCCAGTTGATCGTGCCCTGCCAGTGGCTGACATCGAGCCCCTCGAGGACCGTTCCGGTCGCGTCGGAGGTCACCCCGGATCGGTCGGTCCCGTCTCCGCCGCTCCCCGCTGGCCGCGCCGCGGCCGACGTTCCGGACACCGAGCCGAGGAGGAGCAGGACCGCGAGCGCAACGACGGACGCGGGGCGCGCGCCGGCCCGCTGCGATGAGCGCGGGGCGGGCGAGGCGGCGGGCGCAGAGAACAAGGTCGTGACGGCTCCAGCGGCGGGTTCGCAAGGACCCCTCGACCATCGAACGCCGCCCCTGCCTGTTCAATAGCCTAAACGGGAGGGCAAGTCGGTCCGGGCCCGGTACGTTCGGCCCGCGTCCGCCTGGTCCCGGTCCGCCGGTCCGGCCGCACCGACGAAACGCGGGCTCGGGACTTCCGGCACGGCGCTCCCCGGACTTCCGGGTGGCGGCTCACGGGCACCCCTCGATGGGAGGCTGACCAGGTCACCCGAGCCATGGGAGTTTTCGTGGTCAGCCCGTCACGCCGTCTTGGCCAGTCCCTCATCGAATTCGCGCTGATCCTGCCGATCCTGCTGACCCTGCTGGGTGCCGCGGTCGACATCGCGCGCCTGTACCAGGGCTGGATCACGCTCGAGGGCGCGACCCGCGATGCCGCCGAGTACGCGGCGACATTCGACAAGACCTCGACAGCTGCAACCACCGACGCGAAACGGATCATCTGCACCCAGACCGCGACCCTGCCCGGGTTTGCGGCGCCGCCCGGCAACCCGACCGCGTGCACCTCGCCGGCGATCACGATCACCTCGTTCCCGGCCGGCGACACCGCCGCCGCGAACGGAGGCTCGGCGGTCAACCCGGTGCAGTCGATCACGGTGACCGCGACGTTGCCCTTCCGGACGTTCTTCGGCTACCCGCTGTTCACCCAGGGCGGGGCCTGGACGCTGACCTCGACCCAGTCCTACTCGATCATCCAGGGACGCTGACGTGCGACGCCGTCGATCCACCGGCCAAGCCCTCCTCGAGTTCTCCCTGGTCCTGCCGATCTTCCTCGTCATGCTCATGGGCGTCGTCGACGTCGGCCGGGCGATCTGGGCCCAGAACAGCCTCGCCGCCGCGGCCCGCGAGGGCGCGCGCTTCGCGATCGTCCACGGCGGCTCCATGACGACGGCCTGTCCGGTCGGACCGCCGGTCGCGGACGTGACGATCATCCCGCCGGCATCTGCCCCTTGTCCCTATCCGTCTCCCTCGACCCAGGCGATCAAGGACGCGGTCATCGCCGCGGCCAACGCCGGCGGGACGAGCCTGACCGTGACCGTCTGCTACGGCACGGGCTGCAGCGGCGACACGAACGCGCTCAACGCGACGAACGCCCGGGGGACGCCGGTCACGGTGGCCGTCAGCAGCCGGATCAACCTGATCACGCCGTCGCTCCTCGGCATGGGCGGCTTCGGGGTCTCCTCGGTCACGACCATGGTCGTGAACCACTGATGCTCCGCTTCGCACGCCGCCGCGACCGCCGCGCGTCCGGCCAGATCATCGTCCTGTTCGTCCTGTCGCTGACGGCGATCTTCGCGATGGCGGCGCTCCTCTTCGACGGCGCCCACGCCCTTGTCCTTCGGCGCCAGATCCAGAACGCCGGCGACAGCGCCGCCCTCCAGGCCGCCAACCTGATCCGGAACCTCAAGGGCTGTTCCGCGACCTACGTCATGGGCTCGGCCCCCGGCAGCCCGCGGGCCGCGATCACGACGGCCGCCCAGACCGCGGTCCAGGCCGCGCTGCCCGGAACACCGGCGAGCGCGATCCACGTCTCCTGCCCAGACGGGATCTGGAACAACTACGCCGTGCAGGTCGACGTCGACGGTCACTCGCCGACGTTCTTCGGCGGCGCGGTCGGCATCCGCGGCTTCGACGTCAAGACGACGAGCCAGGCGGTGAACGGCCCGGTCGCGCCGGCCCCGTACTCCGTGATCCTGCTCGACAACTCGAACTCCAGCTGGCCGAACGGCCGGCGCGGTTGCCCGGCGGCCCTGATCTCGGGCGGACCGACGGTCATCTTCGAGGGGTCGATGATGATCGACTCCGCCTGCACCGCGGCGAACGGCGGCGGGCTCGGCACGAATGGCAACTCGGCCACTCTGACGTTCAACAACAGCGCCGTCATCAAGATCGTCGGCGGCTACGCCCCAGCGGCTCTGACGATCACTCCAACGCCGACGACCGGCGCCGCCTACGTCAAGGATCCGCTCCTGGGCCTCCCGGCGATGCCGTCCACCCTGCCGGTCCGGTTCGCGTCACGCCAGGTCTACGGCGGCTCGGACGTGGTCCTCGAGCCCGGGGTCTACGTCGGCGGGATCCAGCTGAAGAACTCGGTCAAGGCGTTCCTCCATCCGGGGGTCTACGAGTTCCGCGGCGGGGGCTTCGACATCGGCGCCCAGAACGCGGTCTACTCGGTCGCAACCGGCGTCACGACGACGACGGAGGCGAACTGGGCAACCAACTGCCCGGTCGCGAGTTGCGGGGTCCTCTTCTACAACAGCGGCACGACGTCCACGATGGGACAGGTGACCGTCGGCGCCGGCGCGACGCTGAAGCTCCGGCCGTACAACTCGACGTACGACGGCGCGGGCGCCAACCAGCCGGACTACAACAACCTGCTCCTCTGGCAGAGCGGCACCCCGGCTCCGTCCAACAGCTTCGAACAGCCGGTCGTCTCGCTGAGTGGCGGCGGGTCGGTCGACATCAGCGGGACGGTCTACGCGCCGGGGGCCGTGGTCTTCATGACCGGCGGCTCGGGCGGCTCGGGCGGCGGCACGGACCTGACCCTCCAGTTCATCTGCTGGGACCTCCAGATCCAGGGCAACTCGAGCTTCCACTTCTTCTACCAGAACAACAGCTTCGCCCACCCGCCGGACTACGGCCTGATCAAGTAGCCCGTCGGCCCGCCGCGGGGTCGGACCGGCCCGTTCGCAGGCCTCGCGGCCATGTCCGGTCCCGGCCGGCTTGCCGCCACGTCCGGCACCGGCCGGCGCGCCCGCCAGCGATCGAGTCTGACGGTACGATGCGACCGCACGCCGGCCTGTCCCGCCGGCCCGAGGTCAACCATCTCCGCGGCCGGCTCCCCGGCCGCCCCACCCGTCCTGTCCCGAGGCTGCCATGTCGACCGTGGCCACCGACGCCCTGCTCGAAGAGATCCAGGAGCTGATCCGCGAACGCGAGCAGGACGGCGTCGCCGGGCTCGCGGAACGCGTCGGACCCGCGGAATGGGCGGCCCTCGTCCCGCGCCTCGACCCGAGCGAGGTCGCCGTCCTCCTCCAGTGGCTCCCCGACGAGGAGATCCCCCAGCTCCTCGAGGAGCTCGATCCGCACGAGGCGGCCGCGATCCTCCGGACACTGAGTCGCCAGGAAGCCGCCCGGCTCCTTGCCGGCATGGATCCCGACGATGCCGCCGACGTCGTCGAGAACCTGACCGAGCCCGAGGTCAGCCAGATCCTCGTCCGGATGGACCCGGCCGAGGCCGAGGAGATCCGCCGCCTGTCCGATTTCGCACCCGACAGCGCCGGCGGGATCATGACCCCGGAGTTCGTCGCGGTCACGACCGACGCGACCGCCGACAGCGCGATCGCCGCCATCCGCGGTCTCGTCGGCCAGGCGGAGACGGTCGACTATGTCTACGTCGTTGACGCCGAGCGACACCTGATCGGCGTCCTGTCGCTCTATCGCCTGATGCTCAGCCCGGGCCATACGCCGGTGACGGCGCTCATCGCTCCGGTCACGGTCCGGGTCCGGGCCGACGCCGACCGGGAGACGGCCGCCAACCTTCTGACCGAGCGCAACCTCCTCGCGATCCCGGTGGTCGACGACGCCGACCACCTCCTCGGGATCATCACCGGTGACGACGTGGCCGACGTCCTCGAGGCCGAGGCGACCGAGGACATCGAGCGCCTCGGCGGCTCGCAGCCGCTGAACGTGCCGTACCGCCTGTCGAGCGTCGGCCTGCTCGTGCGCAAGCGGATCGGCTGGCTGCTCCTCCTGTTCATCGCCGAGGCCTACACGGGCAGCGTCCTGCGGGCGTTCTCGACCGAGCTCGAGGCGGCCGTCGCCCTCAGCTTCTTCATCCCACTGCTGATCGGGACCGGCGGCAACGTCGGCAGCCAGACGGTCACCCTGATCGTCCGGGCGATGGCCCTCAACGAGATCTCCCTGCGCGACGTCGGCTGGATCGTCTGGAAGGAGCTCCGGGTCGGGTTGATCATGGGCCTGGTCATGGCCGCGGTCGCGCTCGGCCGGGCCCAGCTCCTCGGGGTCGGGACGAACATCGGGCTCGTCGTGGCCGTCACGATCCTCGTCATCTGCCTCTGGTCGGCGACCGTAGCCGCCGTCCTGCCACTGACCCTGCGCCGCCTCCGGATCGATCCGGCGGTCGTGTCGGCGCCGCTCATCACGACCCTGGTCGACGGCACCGGGCTGATCATCTACTTCGAGATCGCCAAGGTCCTGCTCCGGATCTGAGGGGTCCGCGACGGGTCGCGTTCCGTGCCGGCGCAAGCGGCTCGATATTGTGGCCTTCTGGCCGGCGCCGCACCCGGGCTGATCGGCCCGGGCGAAACGGGTCGCGGCGGGTAGCATGAGGCCAGTGGACGCCGCCGACCGGACCGCCGAGCTGCTCGACTCCGCCGTTCGATTCGAGGCTTCGGCGCGCCTCATCTTCGAGATCGCGGCGGCCGCGTCCGGTGAGCTGGACCTCGACCAGATCCTCCATGAAGCACTCGATCGGCTCCGTTCGGTCGTCCGGCTCACCGGAGGGTCGATCGCCCTCGTCGACGGCGACGAACTGATCGTCCGGGCTGCCATCGGTCCGTTCTCGGACGAGGCGCTCGGGCAGCGCCTCCGGCGCGGGCCGAGCCGGAGCTGGGGCGTGGTCGAACGGCTGGAGCCGTACCTGACCGGAGACCTGTTCCGGACCGGCGATCGAGTGAAGGGTGCCGCCGCCGCGACCGCGGTCCGCTCATGGCTGGCCGTCCCGATCGCGAGGCATGGCGTCGGGATCGGGCTGATCGAGATCGACTCGACCGAGATCGACGCCTTCACGCCGGCCGATCAGGAGCTGCTCGCCGGCGTCGTGGCCGTGCTCGGGGGCCACGTCGAGCTGGCCGCCCATCACGCCGACGAGCAGCGGTCGGCGGCCCTCCGGGAAGCGTTCGTCGGGGTGATCAGCCACGAGCTGCGGACGCCGATCACGACGATCTACGGCCTCGCCCGCGTCCTCCGCCAGCGTGGCGACACGCTCGATGCAACTGCGCGGAACGAAGCCATCGCCGACATCGAGGCGGAGTCCGATCGGCTCTACCGACTCGTCGAGGACCTCCTCGTCCTGTCGCGAGCGGAGAGCGGGCGGGTCGAGATCGAGCCCGAGCCCATCAACCTCACCCGCCTGGTCGGGCACATCGTCGAAGCGGAGGGCCAGCGCCAACCGGACCGGAGCTTCCTCCTCACCGCCCCCGCCGGCCTTCCCCTGATCGAGGCCGAGGCGACCTACGTCGAGCAGGTCGTCCGGAACTTCCTGACGAACGCCGTCAAGTACAGCGAGCCGCCGACGGTCGTCGAGGTCGTCGTCGGCGTCGACGGCGACGACGTGGTCGTCCAGGTCCTCGATCGCGGCATCGGCGTCGACGAGGAGGCCGC
>DATAIW010000515.1:0-5318 GCA_036262455.1 Candidatus Limnocylindrales bacterium
CGATCGGCGGGGATCCGGGGCGCTCTCAGTGCGTCCGGTGGAACGTCGGCGCCAACGCGGGGTACAGCTCGCGATATCGGTCGTGCGCCTCGCGGTAGGCCGCGGCGTCCGGGCCGGGGGCGGCCGCCGGCGTCGCCGAGGTCAGCGCATCCGTGACCTCGCCGACGGTGGCGTACCAGCCGGCGCCGACGGCGGCCAGGAGGGCGGCCCCGTAGGCCGCTCCCTCGGTCGTGTCGACCGTCGCGATCTCCGCCTCGAGGACATCGGCGAGGATCTGGCGCCAGAGGGCGCTGGCGGTGCCGCCGCCGGAGGCACGGATCTGCGTCGGCGCCGGCATCCCCGCCGCGGTCATCAGGTCGAGCCCGTCGCGCAGGCCGAGGGCGACGCCCTCGAGGACCGCGCGCGTCAGGTGGCGGCGGTCGTGGCGGACGGTCAGCCCGATGAACCCGCCGCGGGCCAGCGGGTCCGGGTACGGGCTCCGCTCGCCGGTCAGGTAGGGCAGGAACAGGAGGCCGTCGCTGCCGGCGGGGATGTCGCCCGCCTCCGCGATCAGGGCGCCGAAGTCCACGCCCGGTGCGAGCGTGTCGCGGTACCAGCGCAGGCTGCCGGCGGCCGACAGCATCACCGACATCAGGTGCCAGCGCTCGGGGACGGCGTGGCAGAACGCGTGGACCCGCCCGAGGGGATCGAAGGCGGGGCGGTCGGTGGCGGCGAAGATGACGCCGGACGTCCCGAGCGAGAGGGCGACGGAGCCCGGGTCGACGACGCCGACGCCGACCGCGTTGGCGGCCTGGTCGCCGCCGCCGGCCACGACCGGCGTGCCCGCCCGCAGGCCCGTCGCCGCGGCCGCCGTCGCGGTCACCGTGCCGGTCGGCTGCGGGCCCTCGAACGTCGGCGGCATCCAGGCCGGATCGATCCCGAGCGCGTCGAGGACCTTCGGCGACCAGTCCCGCGCCGCGAGGTCGAAGAGGAGGGTTCCGGCGCCGTCCGCCTTGTCGAGGGCATGGTCGCCGGTCAGCCGCAACCGGACGAAGTCCTTGGGCAGGAGGACGTGGGCGACCCGGCGCCAGATGTCGGGCTCGTGATCGCGGACCCAGACAAGCTTCGGGGCGGTGAACCCGGTGAGTGCGTCGTTGCCGGTGATCGCGATCAGCCGCTCCGGTCCGACCGCCGCCCGGATCGCGTCGCACTCCGCGGCCGTTCGCTGGTCGTTCCAGAGGATCGCCGGCCGGAGGATGGCATCGGACGCGTCGAGCAGGACCGCGCCGTGCATCTGGCCGGTGAGCCCGATCGCCGCGACGTCGTCGCCGGCGACGCCCGTGGACGCGAGGACCGAGCGGATCGCCTCGACCGCGCCGGTCCACCACAGGCCCGGGTCCTGCTCGCTCCAGAGCGGCTGCGGGATGTCGTACGGGTATTCGGCGACGCCGATTCCCGCGACGGACCCGGTCGCGTCGACGAGGACGGCCTTCGTCGCGGTCGTCGAGACGTCGATCCCGAGGACGAACGTCACGTCAGGGCCGCCCGATCAGCGCTCGGCACCAGGCTCGACGGGTCCGGGCCGACCAGCGGTCCAGATGACCTGGTTGACCGCGTCCTCGAGCCGCTCCTGAGCGCCGGAGACCGGGCTCGGGTCGATCTCGCCGGAGGCGACCCGGGCCTCGAGCGATGCGAGCGTCTCCCGGCCATCGAGGATCGCCGCCCCCAGCACGCCGTTCCAGCCCGCGTAGCGCTCCTCGAGCGGCTTCGAGAGCGTCTCGCGCTCGATCAGCGCGGCGGCGACGAGCAGGGCTCGCGCGAGCGTGTCGATGCCGCCGATATGGGCATGGAACAGGTCGTTTCGATCGGTGCTCTGGCGCCGCAGCTTCGCGTCGAAGTTGAACCCGCCGGTCGTGAGCCCGCCGCCGCGCAGGATCTCGTAGATCGGCAGCGCCAGGTCCTCGACCGAGTTCGGGAACTGGTCGGTATCCCAGCCGTTCTGGGGATCGCCCCGGTTCGCGTCGATCGAACCGAGCATTCCGTTGGCCACCGCATAGGCGACCTCGTGATGGAACGAATGCCCAGCGAGCGTGGCGTGGTTGGCCTCGATGTTCAGGCGGTACTCGTCCTCGAGGCCGTTCCGGACGAGAAAGCCGTGGATCGTGGCGGAGTCGTAGTCGTACTGGTGCTTCGTCGGCTCCATCGGCTTGGGCTCGATCAGGAGCGTCCCCTCGAACCCGATCCGATGCTTGTGGTCGGCGACGAGGTGGAGGAAGCGCGCGAGCTGGTCGCCTTCGCGCCTGAGATCCGTGTTGAGGAGCGTGTCGTAGCCTTCGCGCCCGCCCCACAGGACGTAGTTCGTGCCGCCCAGCCGCTGGGTGACCTCGAGCATGTGCTTGACCTGTGCGGCCGCGTAGGCGAAGACGTCCGGGTCGGGATTTGTCGCCGCCCCGCCCTGGTAGCGGGGATGGGTGAAGAGATTGGCCGTGCCCCACAGGAGCGTCGCGCCGGTCCGCTCCTGGTATCCGAGCGCGTCGTCTGTGAGGGCATCGAGGTTGTCGCGGAACTCGGCGAACGACGCGCCCTCGGGGGCGACATCCCGATCGTGGAAGCAGTAGTACGGCGTGCCCAGCTTCTCGATGAACTCGAACGCGACGGCCATCTTCTGGCGGGCCGCCGGCATCGGCTCCGCCGCCGGGTCGAGCCAGGGCCGGTCGAGCGTCCCGACGCCGAACATGTCGCGACCGTCCCAGGCGAACGAGTGCCACAGGCAGACGCCGATCCGGAGATGATCCTCCATGCGCTTCCCGAGGACGATCCTGTCCGGCTCGTAGACCTTGAACGCCAGAGGGTCCGTCGAGTCCGGGCCGCCGAACGAGATGCGGTCCGGCACCGTTGAGAAGAACCCGTCAGCCATGTCCAACCCTCCCGACGCCGGCGACGGAGCCGACCGCCGGACCTCTCACGCGAATTTGTACGAGCCTAACACAAATGTCCATGTGCTCGGCAGGCACCCCCGCACCGGCCGAATTCGTATCCTGTCGAGCATGACCGATCCGGAGATGGCCGACGCCGCGATCGCGACGGTCGACGCCGACACGCTGCCCGTCGACCCGGCCCTGGTTTCGGAGGCCGCCGCGCTCGACGAGCCGACGGCGGCCGCCCGCCACGCCGAGCTGGCCGCGGAGATCGCGGCCGCGAACACGGCCTACTACGACGCCGACGCCCCGACGATGACCGATGCCGACTACGACCAGCGGTTCCGCCGGCTGGTCGCCCTCGAGGCGGCCTGGCCGGCCCTTGTCACGCCGACCTCCCCGACGCAGCGGGTCGGCGCCCAGCTGGCCGGGACGTTCGACGAGGTCCGTCACCGGCGGCCGATGCTGTCGCTCTCCAATGCCTTCAGTCACGACGAGTTGCGGGCCTTCGACACCCGCGTCCGGCGCGGTCTCGGCCTGCTCGCGGCCCCGGAGCCGGCCCCGGACCTGGCCTACGTCGCCGAGTTGAAAATCGACGGCCTGGCGATCACCCTCCGCTACGAGCGCGGCCGGTTCGTGCAGGGCGCGACCCGTGGCGATGGCACGACCGGCGAGGACGTCACCGCCAACCTGCGGACGATCGCGACGGTGCCGGCCCGCCTCGCCGAGCCCGCGACCCTCGATGCCCGCGGCGAGGTCTACATGCCGAAGGCCGAGTTCGCCCGGATCAACGCCGAGCGCGAGGAGGCCGGTTTCGCCCTCTACGCCAACCCCCGCAACTCCGGCGCCGGCTCGCTCCGCCAGAAGAATCCGCAGGTCACCGCCAGCCGCCAGCTGAGCACGTGGGCCTACCAGCTGATCGAGGACGAGGACGAGGACGCCCGCCCGGCCGCCGCCGGCGTGGCCAGCCAGTCGGCCGCCCTCGATCGGCTCGCTGCGCTCGGGTTCGCCGTCAACCCGAATCGGGAAGCCGGCCTCGACATCGAGGGTGTCATCGCCTTCACCGAGAGCTGGCGCGACGGTCGCCACCACCTGCCGTACGAGACCGACGGCGTCGTCGTCAAGGTGGATCGGTTCGACCAGCAGGCCCGGCTCGGGATGGTCAGCCGGGCGCCCCGTTGGGCGATCGCCTACAAGTTCCCGCCGGAGCAGGTCGAGACGATCCTCGAGGACATCGTCCCGTACGTCGGCCGGACCGGGACGCTGACCCCCGTGGCCCACCTCACCGCGGCGAAGGTCGCGGGCTCGACGGTCACGCGCGCCACCCTCCATAACCTCGACGAGATCGGTCGCAAGGGCCTCTTGATCGGCGATCACGTGATCCTCCAGAAGGCCGGCGACGTGATCCCCGAGGTCGTCCGACCGATCGTCGAGAAGCGGACCGGCGCCGAGCGGCCGTTCGCGATGCCCGAGCGCTGCCCGGTCTGCGCGACGCCGATCGTCCGGGACGAGGGCGCGGTCCGCCATTACTGCCCGAACCTCGCCTGCCCGGCCCGGGTGTCGCAGGAGTTCCAACACTTCGTCGGGCGGGGCGGGATGGATATCGAGGGTGCCGGCTGGAAGGTCCTCGAGCAGCTCCTCCAGACCCGGCTCGTGCAGCGCCGCGGCGACTTCTACCGGCTGTCGGTCGAGGACCTCGAGGGTCTCGAGCGGTTCGGCCGGAAGAGCGCCGAGAACCTCCACGCCGCGATCCAGAAGTCGCGCCGACGGCCGCTCGAGCGGATCCTGGCCGGGCTCGGGATCCCCCAGGTCGGCTGGACGACGGCGGTCGATCTGGCGGCCTGGCTGGCCGGCGAGGTTCCGCCCGGTGACGACTGGCTCCGTCGTGCCGCGGCCCACCTCGAACGCCTCGCGACCGAGGAGCCGGCGCGCTTCGAGGAGGTCGAGGGGATCGGTCCGACGGTCTCGACCGCGCTGGCCGCCTGGTTCGCCGCGGACGGCCCCGGCCGGGGGGTGCTCGAGGACCTCGCCGACGCCGGCGTCGAGCCCGAGCTGCCGACGCCGCGCCCGGCCGGCGGCCGGGAATCGGCCGTCGACGGGCCACTCGCCGGCAGGACCGTGGTGGTCAGCGGGTCGATCGAGGGCTACAGTCGCGACGAGGCCGAGCAGGCCGTCCGCGCTGCCGGCGGCAAGCCGTCGGGCTCGGTCTCGAAGAAGACCGACTATCTCGTCGCCGGTCCGGGCGCCGGTTCGAAGCTCGCCAGGGCCGAGGAGCTGGCGATCCCGGTGCTCGACGCCGAAGGGTTCGCGAAGCTCCTGAGGGGAGAAGGATGAACGATGCAGAGGAGCGCTTCGCGGAGCGGCTGGCGGTCGACCTCGAGCGGGTGCTCGGCGCCGGGCTGGCGGTCGACGACATCGAGC
>DATAIW010000516.1:0-3258 GCA_036262455.1 Candidatus Limnocylindrales bacterium
CCCCAGAGCTGGGGGGCGTACGCGTCATCAGGCAGGTCGGCGACGCTGACGACGGGGTCGGGCTCCGCGCGCGCCACATCCGGGATCCTGGCCATCGCCGCCAGCGTCGATCCGCTGTGGTCGCCCAGCCGCGACGCGAGCCGGTACACAGCGTGGCGCGAGTCGAGGAGGCGGACGAACTTCACCGGCGAGCCCGCGGCGAGCGCCAGGCTCTTGAGGCGCGCAGCGCTGCGGGCTTCGGACGCCCCGAGCACCTTGGAGAACGCGAGCACCACCTGGTCGGTATCGGCACCCGCGTTCGCCCGTTGCCTGGTATCGGCAGCAGCTTTGTCGGGGGACGGCGCAGATGGCGAAACCGACGGTGCGGTCAGCGTCGGCGCGACCGTCTGCGCCGCCGCAGGGTAGGGGAGCAGCGTCGACCCCGCAACGAGCGCGATCGCCGCAACGATCACGCCGACCGACCGGCGACCCGGATGGCGTGCCCTCACGGTCGCATCGACGCCGGCTGCGACGCCGATGGAATCCCGTGCGTGTTCAAGCTCCGGTCACCCCCAGCCGTCGGCTCTGTCCTCAGCGAACCATCGCCGACCCAGGGCACCTGCGCAACCTGCCGAATGGGCCACTCGTCAGCGCTGAATACCTGCTGAGCACGTGGCGCTCAGCGAGAAGTCGGTTCTCAGCGCGTTGCCGTGGTCCCCGAATACAGGCCCAGGAGACGGCCGCGCAGCGGGCCGGCGGCCCCCACGAGCGCAAGGAAATCGTCGCGATCGAGGGCGAGGAGGAGGCCGTCGGTCGTGGCCGTCACCGTCGCCGTGCGTGGCGTCCGGTTGAGCAGGCCGAGCTCACCGAACACGTCATCGGGTCCGAGCTGGCGAAGGACGACCGGCTCGCCGCCGGCGGGGCCGGCCTGCGTGACCCTGAAGGCGCCCGACTCGATGATGTAGAAGCGGTCGGCGGGAGCCCCTTGCCTCACGACCGGCTCGCCGGCCGTTACCGGCACCTCGATGACGCGCCTCAGCGCCGCCTCGAGACGCGAGGCGGGAATGCCCGTGAACAGCGGCAACGTGATCACCCGGGCGATGGTCGCCTCGTACGGAGTCGGGGCGCGATCGGCGGCGGTCCCGATCATCGCGAGGCCGATGACCGTGAAGGCAATCGTCGCGACGCCGGCCGCGCCGAGCGATTCGAACGGCCCGATCGTGGTCAGCATGACGGGTAACAGGTACGCCCCCGCCGCCCCGGTGAGGGTCGACACGGCCATCAGGACCCCGACGCCGCGACCGCGGAGCTCGTCCGGCACCAGGCGCTGGAAGACCGTCGTCCCCACGACGTCGATGATCAACGCGCCGGCTGCGAGAACCCCGATCGCGACGAGCGCGACGGGCAGCGTCGTCGCCGCGCCGAGGGCGATCGTTCCGACACCGGTGACGAGGGCGCCGGCGAGGAGCGGCGCTCCGAGGCGTCGTCGCAGGACCAGGGCACCCGCGCCGATCCCGCCGATCAGCCCACCGATGCCGATCGCCGCGTTCAGGTAGCCGTTCGCCTCCTCACCGGCCTTCAGGACGTCGATCGCGAGGATGACGGTGATGACCTGGAGCCCTCCGCCGAGGAACCCGGCCATGAGCTGGACGATCGTGAGGCCGGCCAGCGGGCGGATCTGCAGGGGAGCCTCGGCAGGGGCCCGCGTGGTCGCGGGCGCCTCGGCGGTCGTCTCATCGTCGGTCGTCGTGGCGACCGCCTGACCCGCTCGGCTCGGCGGAAGCGACCAGAGGATCACCGCGATGAAGATGAAGGACACGGCGTTGAGGATGAACGCGATCAGCACGCTCCCCAGCGCGAGCACGATCCCGGCGATCGCGGGCCCCACGATGAAGCTGAAATTCTGGATGCTGGCCCAGGCGCTGTTCGCCGGGCCGAGCTGCCGCTCGTCCCGAGCCAGGGCCGGGAGATAGGCTCCCATCGCCGGGTAGAAGAACGCGGAGCCGCTGGCGGCCAGGATCGCGAGTGCGGCGATCAGAAGCGTCGGGCCGTGCATCGCCACGAGGACCGCCATGACCACCATCAGCGAGCCGCGATAGAGATCCGAGACGAGCAGGACGATCCGCCGGTCGAAGCGGTCGGCGACGATCCCGGCGGGCACGGACAGGATCACGTAGGGCAGCAGGCGGATCGCGCCGAACGCGCCGACGAGCGCCGCATCGCCGGACTCGCGGTAGATCACGACGAAGATCGCGACGATGTAGAGCCAGTCGCCGATTCCGCTGATGAACTCGCCGATCAGCAGACGCATCAGCGCCCGGTTGCCGAGCAGCTCCCGGTAGACGTTCAGGCCCGCCACTCGCGTGTTCTCCCTCCGCTCGACGCGCCCCGGCGCCCGCATTGAGCCGCCCGATCATAGCGACCCGACGCCCCGTCGGATGGCCGCCTGCGCAGTCCGCCCGGAAGGGCCACCATCCGATCCACCCGGCAGCGGGCCACGCGGGCGTGCATGATCGACGCGTGGATTCCTCACCCCTCCGCGTCGTCATCGCCGAGGACTCGGCGCTCATCCGGGAGGGCATCGCGCGCCTGATCCAGGAGTCCGGCGGCACGGTCGTCGCCAAGGTCGGTGACGGCCCGTCGTTCGTCTCTGCCGTCGTCGCCCACCACCCGGACGTGTCGGTCGTGGACGTCCGGATGCCGCCGAGCCAGCGGGACGAAGGCCTCCGCGCGGCGATCGAGGCCCGCCGCCTGGTGCCCGGGACGCCCGTCCTCGTCCTGAGCCAGTACGTCGAGCGGCAGTACGCGACCGAACTGCTCGCGGACCGAGCAGGCGGCGTCGGCTACCTGCTCAAGGACCGCGTCGGCGACATCCGCGAATTCATGGATGCCCTGCGGCGCGTCGCTCGCGGGGGAACGGCACTCGATCCCGAGGTGGTCGCGCAGCTCATGGTTCGGGACCACGCCGACGACCCGCTGTCCGCGCTGACGCCGCGCGAGCGCGAGGTGCTGGCGGCGATGGCCGAGGGCCGCACGAACGTGGGGATCGCGGCGCTCCTCGGGATCACCGAGGGCGCAACCGAGAAGCACATCAGCAGCATCTTCGGAAAGCTCGAGCTGCCCGATTCGCAGAACGACCACCGGCGCGTCCTCGCGGTCCTGACGTACCTCGGCTCCTAGGACCTACCTCGGCTGCCAGGACCTAGCGGGGCTCCGGGATCGGCAGCTCCGCCCGGACGACCGTTGGACCGCCGGCCGGGCTCGAGACCGTGAAGGTTC
>DATAIW010000517.1:0-22309 GCA_036262455.1 Candidatus Limnocylindrales bacterium
ATCCGCCGGATCGTCGGCCAGGTGGATCTTGCGGGCATGGACATCGTCGAGGTCTCGCCGCCGTACGACCACGCCGAGACGACGGCGATGATCGCCAACCGGGCGGCGCTCGAGGCGATCAGCGCGCTCGCCCTCAAGCGCCGCGACGGGCGGCCGATTCGCTACACCGGGCCGGGCACCGGCGAGGGGCAGCCGAGTCCGGTTGTCGATGCAACGGGCCGGGCCACGAACGGCGACGCCCCGGCGTCCGGATGACCTCGCGCCAGACCGCGCCCGCCGACGCCCAGCCGACGGCGACGAGTCGGGCCCTGGCCCGGCTCTATGATCTCGACCTCGTCGAGGACCCGGGCGACGTCGATCTCTACCTCGAGCTCGCGACCCGGACCGGGGGGCCAGTCCTCGAGCTCGCCGCGGGCAGTGGCCGGATCGCCGTCCCGCTCGCGCTCGCCGGTCACGACGTCACCGCCGTCGACATCGAGCCGGCGATGATCGAGCGGGCGTTCGCCCGGGCCCGGGCCGCAGGCCGTCGCGTCAGCGGCCGGCTGGATCTGATCGAGGCCGACCTGCTCGAGCTGGACCTGCCCGACGCGGGCACGTTCCGACTTGCCTTCATCGCCCTGAACTCGCTGTTCCTGCTCGCCACGCGAGATGCCCAGCGGCAGGCGTTCCGGACGCTCGCCCGGCACCTCGCCCCGGGCGGCCTTGCGGTCGTCGACGTGTGGCTGCCCGAGCCCGAGGACCTCGCCCGCTTCGACGGCCGGATGATCTTCGAATACGAGCGTCGAGAGCCCGAGACCGGCCACGAGGTGACCAAGGTCGCGACCGCCCGCCACGACCCGACGACCGCCGTCGTCGACCTGACCGCGATCTACGAGGAGGGCCCGGCCGGCGGGACCCCGATCCGCTGGATCCGCCACGATGCGCTGCGTCTGGTCGGCGCGGACGAGTTGCGGGCGATGGCCGAGGAAGCCGGGCTGGTCGTCGACGAGATCGGCGGCGACTACGACCTCGAACCGATCGGGCCGGGCAGCGAACGGGCCGTCCTGATCGCGCGGCGCCCGGACGCCGGACGAGCGTGACGGAGCATCGGGCAGCCCGGATCCGGGTCGACGCCGCTGCGCCGGCAGGCGATGGGACTTCCGGGTCCGATGCCACCTCCGGCTGGCTTGGTACACTCGGCCACGATGGCATCGAGTGACCAGACGCGCCTCCTCCTCGTCGAGGACGTCCCCCAGGTGGCGCAGTACATCCGCGGACTGCTCAATTCCCAGAGCTCGGTCAAGCTGCTCGACGTTCTGAGCGACGGCAGCAACGTCCTGGCCCAGGTCCAGCAGCTGCGCCCGGATGTGGTGCTCGTCGATGCCCTCCTGCAGGGACGTGTGAAGGGCCTGCCGCTCGCCGAGGAGATCGCCAAGGCGGGCTACGGCGTGCCGGTCATCGTGCTGACGGTGCCCCAGAACCCCGTCTCGCCCGATCCAGCGAAGGGGATCCACGGCGTCCTGGCGATGCCGTTCTCGGGCTTCGATCTGATGAACCGCATCGCCGCGGTCCGCAAGGACTTCGACAAGCTCTCGACGACGGGGTCGTCGCGGATCTACTCCGTGTTCGCCCCCAAGGGCGGCGTCGGCAAGACCACGATCGCGTTCAATCTCGCGGTCGCCCTCGGCCAGGCCGAACAGCGGACGGTGCTGATCGACGGCTCGCTCCAGTTCGGGGACCTGCGCTCGCTGCTGCGGGTGCCCGTCGACGCTCCGTCGATCCTCGACCTGCCGACCGACCGCGTCGCCGAATCGGACCTCCAGGACGTCCTCTGGCGCGACCCGTCCGGGATCGACATCCTGCTCGCGCCGCCGCGGGTCGAGATGGCCGAGATGGTCACCGCCCGCGACATCGACAAGATCCTGTCGCTCCTCCGCCGGGTCTACGGCTCGATCGTGATCGACATGTCGTCCGCCCTCAACGACATCAACCTCTCGTTCCTCGACCTGTCGGACACGATCGTCGAGATCGTGACCTATGACTCGACGACGATCCACAACACGATCGCGGTCGCCGACGCGTTCCGGATGATCGGCTACCCCGCCTCGAAGGTCCGCTACCTCGTCAACCGCTCCGACTCGCCCGGCGGGATCGACCCGGGCGACCTGGAGCGGGCGATCGGGCGCGTCCCGGAGCACCGCGTCGTCAGCGACGGCCTCCTCGTCGTCCAATCGAACAACGAGGGCGTTCCCTTCGTCCTCGCCAATCCGGCCGCCCAGATCAGCCAGGACGTCCACCGCGTGGCCGCCGATCTGCTGGCGGCGAACGGGATCGTCCGACCGGCGGCGGCCGGCAGGCGCTAGGCGGGTCCGATGTCCGACCCGCGCCCGATCGGCGTCTTCGACTCCGGGGTCGGTGGGCTGACGGTCCTCCGCGAGGTCCTCCGCCGCTCGCCCCACGAATCGACGATCTATCTCGGCGACAACCTTCGCGCTCCGTACGGCATCCGGACCGACACCGAGGTCCGGGCGTTCTCGATCGAGGCGCTCGACGAGCTCGCCGCTCGCGACGTCAAGGCGATCGTGGTCGCCTGCAACACCTCGACCGCGGTCGCCTTGCCCGAATTCCGGCGGCGCTACGACCTGCCGATCCTCGGGGTCGTTCGACCAGGGGCGGTGACGGCCTCTCTCACCACGCGCAACCGCCGGGTCGGGGTCATCGCCACCCCCGCGACCGTCCGCTCGCATGCCTACTTCAACGCGATCAAGGACGAGAACCCCGCGGTCGAGGTCTACGAGCATGCGACCCCAGCCTTCGTCCCGCTCGTCGAAGCCGGGCGGATCGGCGGGGCGGAGGTCGAGGCGATCGTCGCCGAGTCGCTGGCGCCGCTCCTCGGCGAACGCGACCAGGCGGGCGAGTTCGTCTTCCCCCTGCCGGCGTCGGCCCGGATCGACACGCTGCTCCTGGGCTGCACCCACTACCCGCTCCTGCGGCCGGTGATCGCGGCGATCGCCGGCGAGCGCGTCGCGATCGTCGACTCGGCGACGGCCACCGCGTCCGCGCTCGTCGAGCTGCTCGCGATCAACGGGTTGGAGGCGCCGGGCACCACCCGTGGCACGGCCGCCGACGCGGGCGCGGCCGGTCATGAGCGCCCCGACGAGGTCGCGGCCACGGCGACGCACATCCAGCTGACCACCGGCGACATCGACGCCTTCCGGGCGGTCGCCGAGCGGATCTTCGGGGAGGCGTTCCCCGACGTCGGCTCGGTCGAGGTGTCGGCGGTGGCGTCGTGAACGGGGAGACGACCCAGTGAGCGGAACACGGAACAAGGGCAACGGCTGGCGCGACGACCGGGTCTGGCAGGCGGGCTTCCTCGTCGGTTCGGCCCTCGGCGCCGCCGCGACCGTTCTCGGCCGGCGCGCCGAGCGGGTCGCCCGTCAGGGTCTCGTCGACTGGCCCGCCGCGGAGCGCTATGCCGTCGCGCGGCTGCGGTCCGCGCCCGGTGCCCTGACCGCCGCTGAGCTGCGGGCAAGCGAACCGTCCTATGCGGCTGCCATGGAGCTCATCGTGCCCCGCCTGTCGGCCGCTCTCGGGACCGACCTGCCGGGCGTCGTCGAACGGTCGGCCGTGGTCGACCGGGCGGGCTGGGTCCACGCCAACGTGGCGACGTTCGCCCAGCTGATCGGCCAGCTCGAGACGGAGCTGCTCGACCAGGTCGTGCCGCACGGCGGCGGTCTCGCGAAAGCCACGATGGCCCTCGCCAACCGCTGGGTGACGACCCGCCAGCTCGGGTTCCTCCTGGGCTTCATGGGCTCGAAGGTCCTCGGCCAGTACGACCTCGCCCTCCTGACCGCGGAGGCAACCCCGGGCAAGCTCCTGTTCGTGGAGGAGAACATCCGGGCCACGGCGACCGCGCTCGACGTCCCGCTCGAGCCGTTCCGGACCTGGATCGCCCTGCACGAGACGACCCACGCCTTCGAGTTCGAGGCCCACCCCTGGCTCCGGCCCTACCTCGCCGACCGTCTCGAGCGCCAGCTGAAGCTGTTCGGCAAGGAGGCCAGCGGACTCGGGCGCGAAGCGCTGCGCAGCCTCGGGCGGGCGATCCGCGGCGAGAGCGACGGTGTCGAGCACTGGATGGAGCGGCTGATGACCGCGGAGCAACGGACCCTGTTCCGCGAGACCCAGGCGGTGATGAGCCTGCTCGAGGGGTTCAGCGACTACGTCATGGACGAAGTCGGGAAGGACCTCGTCCCGGGCGTCGAGCGGATCAGCACCAAATTCCACGAGCGGCGCCAGGCTCGTCGATCGCCGTTCGAGCGGGCGGTCATGCGCCTGACCGGCATGGACGTGAAGCTGGAGCAGTACGCCAGGGGTGAGGCATTCGTCTCGGCGATCGCGGCGGCCGGTGGACCGGTCGCGCTGAACCGCCTGTGGGACGGCCCGGACACGCTGCCCCGCCCGGGCGAGATCGACAACCCGGCCGCCTGGATCCAGCGCGTCGGCGGCACCGCGAGCACAGCGGCCTCGTGAGCGACGAGGTCCGTCGGCGGATGGCCGGCCCGGGATCGGGCCCGGGCGGTGCGCCGACCGCGATCGCCCTCTCGCCGATCCTGTCGGCCCGCTACCGGTCGCGCGACCTCGAGCTGATCCAGGCGGCGGCGCCGGGCGCGCGGATCGTGACCCTGTCGCGCGAAGGCCTGACCGACGAGCCGGTCGAGGATGTCGAGGTCCTGTTGCGCGGCTGGCTGTCGTCGGATGCGTTCGACCGGCTGCTGGCTCGCGCCCCGCGGCTCAATTACGTCCACTCCGCGTCGGCCGGGGTGGAGCGGGCCCTGACCCCGGCGGCCCTGGAGCGCGGCCTCGTGATCACGAATGCCCGCGGAGTCTTCTCGCGGCCGATCGCCGAGTATGTCCTGATGATGATCCTCGCGGTCAGCCGCCGATTGCCCGGACTCCTCGAGCTCCAGCGGGAGCGGACGTGGCAACCACTCGAAGGCGTCGAGCTTCGCGACGTGACCGTCGGGATCGTCGGCCTCGGATC
Source organism: Candidatus Limnocylindrales bacterium (assembly GCA_036262455.1). GTDB lineage: Bacteria > Chloroflexota > Limnocylindria > Limnocylindrales > CSP1-4 > CF-46. The sequence goes on from DATAIW010000517.1 coordinate 5,021, forward strand.
GATCGGGCGGGCGGTCGGCGCCCTGGCCACGGCCTTCGGCTGCCGGGTCGTCGCGGTCCGGCGCCGGTCGGAGGGTGGCGGCCCGACGATGGCGACCGACGACGACACGCGCTCCTTCGGCGAGGTCATGCTCGATCGGGTCGGTGGTCCCGAGTCGCTGCCGGAGCTCCTCGCCGAATCGGACTTCGTCGTCCTCGCCGCGCCGCTGACGCCGGAGACCGAGGACATGATCGACGAGGCGGCGCTCGGGGCGATGAAGCGGTCGGCCTGGCTCATCAACATCGCCCGCGGCAAGCTGGTCGACGAACGGGCGCTCCTCGACGCGCTGCGCGAGGGGCGGATCGGCGGAGCCGTCCTCGACACGTTCCGCGAGGAGCCGCTGCCGCCGACGTCGGCGTTCTACGACCTCGAGAACGTGATCGTCACGCCGCATACCTCGTGGTCGAGCGGCCGCGTCCTCGATCGGAGCGTCGAGCTGTTCTGCGACAACCTCCGTCGCTACGCCGCCGGCGAGCCGCTCCTCAACGTGGTCGATCCGACCGCCGGGTACTGAGCCGGCCCGGCCCTGGGGTCCCGGCGTGCATTCAGTGAACCTATGCGCCGAGGTCGAGGTCGGCCCGGGCGTTCACGTCCGGGAAATCGATCATCCAATGCACGGAATCGACAAGATCGGCGGGATTCCGGCCCATTCCGAGCCCCTTGGGCCATCGCGGCCGCTCGAGTCGTCGCATGGGTTCATCTGATGCACCGGAATCCCGGAACGGTGCATCCAATGGGCCAGGATCGACGTCGCCACGCGAATCGGAGGTCGGGTTCGTCCAGCGTCCGGGTCAAGGGAAACCGAAACCGAGGATCGAGCCGTCGGCGTCGGCGATCTCACCGGACCCGGGTCGTCCGCCGGGCCGGGGCCACAGCCGACGACGAGCAGCACCGCCAGCGCGATGCCGGTGGTCCTCGCTCCGCCCATCATCCAGCCACAACCCGGGTTTGCGATCGTCGGCCCAGGACCGACCCGTTACGGCACGGTCGCGATCCCGGATAGCATCGCACCATGCAGATCGCCATCGTCGGTCTTGCCGGATCGGGCAAGACGACCGTCTTCAACACGCTCACCCGGGGCCACGCCGACACCGGCGGGTTCGGCGGCATGGAGCTCCACGTCGGGGTCGTCAAGGTCCCGGACGAGCGGCTCGCCAAGCTCGCCGCCATCTTCAAGCCGAAGAAGATCATTCAGGCCGACGTCACCTACGTCGACCTGCCGGCCCCGCCGGCCTCGACCGAGGGCCACGTTGGCACGGAGGACCTGCCGGCCGAGCATCTCGCCCGTCTTCGCGACTCGGACGCCCTGCTCCACGTCGTCCGCGCCTTCGAGGACGCGAACCACCCGCACCCGGAGGGATCCGTCGACCCGGCCCGCGACCTGGAGCGGCTCGACGTCGAGTTCATCCTCGCCGACCTCGCCCTCGTCGATCGCCGTCTCGAGCGCCTCAAGCAGAGCGGCCGCCACGGGACGCCCGCCGAGAAGGAAGCGAACGAACGCGAGGAGGCGGTCCTCGTCCGGCTGAAGGCCGGCCTCGAGACTGGCGCTCCGATCCGGGACCTCGGCCTCGATCCTGACGAGGAGAAGGTGATCCGCGGTTTCCGCTTCCTGACCCAGAAGCCCGTCCTCGTCCTGCTCAACGTCGGCGAGGGCGACATCGCCGGGGCAGGTGAGCGGGCTGCCACCCTGGCGGCCGGTTATGACCACCGCAGTGCCCTGGTCGATGCCCTCTCCGCCCGGATCGAGATGGAGCTCGGGGAGCTGGAGCCCGACGAGGCGGCCGTGTTCATGGAGGAGCTCGGGATCGCGGCGTCCGGTCTCGACCGGGTGATCGAGCTCAGCTATCGACTCCTCGGCCTGATCTCGTTCCTCACCGCGGGACCCGATGAAGTCCGGGCCTGGCCGATCCGCGACGGCTCGAACGCGGTCGATGCGGCCGGGGCCATCCACTCCGATCTCGCCCGTGGCTTCATCCGGGCCGAGACCGTCGCCTACGAGGACCTCCTGAAGCTTGGCTCGATGGCCGCGGCCCGGAAGGTCGGCAAGCTCCGTTCGGAAGGCAAGACGTACAAGGTCCACGACGGCGATGTCGTCGAGATCCTCTTCAGCAAGTAGAGGCGAGCCTTGGGTCGGCGGGCGTCGGCGCCCGACTGCCAACCGGATGCCCAGCAGGCTCATCCGACATCGGAATCGAGCCGCGACTGCCGTTTCATGCCTCCGGCGAATGGATCGTGATCAATCGGTGCTGAAACCCCCACGGGCATGGATCGACCGCATGATTCGTCGGTGGCCGATCCCGGCTGAACGAGGAATAGGCCTTCTCGGCATATTGGCCGGCTCGGCATATTGGCCCGCCTGAGCAGCCGTCGGGCGCCGAGGATCAGCCCCGGTCGTCCTCGCCGCGGACATCCTCGCCGTGCGGGTCGAACTCGGCGATGACGGCCCGATAGTCGGCGCCGCGCTCGTCCTCGGCCGCTTCCTCGTCGGTGTCGATCGCGACGAGGAAGTTCTCCTCGTCGATCGGCGAGACATTGACCGCGGCCACGATCCGGTTGTCGGAGACGAAGAGGAAATCGTGCTCGCGCTCAAGCTCGGCTGCGATCGCCTCGATCAGCGTATCGTCCGTGTAGGTGTCCTGGACCTGGTGACGGACCGACTCGACCAGCTCGAAGAACTCGTCGGGATCCATCTCCTCTTCGCGGACGAGCAGGACATCGGAGAAGACGTCCTCGTCGCCCTCATGGAGTTCAAAGAAGTACACGCCGGCCTCGGTCGGAAAGGGGTTGGGATGGACGTTCAGTATCGCATGCGGACTGGCGCGCGAAGCCCGACACGCTTGCGGAGCGGGCGTTGACGGAGCGGGCCGTGGAGGCTGGTGGACTTCCCGACCGACCCGCGATGGTCCCGACGGTCGTCATCGTCGGTGCCGCGTCGCGCGACCTCGCCGACGACGATCCGCGCGGCTGGCGGCTCGGCGGCGGCGTCTCGTACAGCGCCCTGACCACGGCCCGTCTCGGCCTCCCGACCGCCGCGATCGTCGGGGTCGACGCCGAGGCGGCGACAGCGTCGGAGCTGGACCTCCTCCGCGACGCGGGCGTCGATATCCTTCTGGTCCACCTCGACCACGGCCCGGTCTTCGTCAACATCGAGCGGCCGGAGGGTCGGCTCCAGCTCTGCGGCGATCACTCGGACCCGGTCCCGGTCGCTGCGGTTCCCGCGGCCTGGCGCAGTGCACCCGGCTGGATCCTCGCTCCGGTTGCCGCGGAGCTGCCGCCGGCCTGGGCCGACGTCCCCGCCGAGGAGGCGATCGTCGCCGTCGGCTGGCAGGGCCTGCTGCGCGAGCTCGACGCCGGCCAGCCGGTCCGGCAGGTCGCGCCCCGGCCGGACCCGATCATCCGCCGGGCGGACCTCGTCGGGCTGTCACGTGACGATGTCGACCGGGCGATCCCGTTGGCGGACCTGTATGGCCTCCTCCGGCGCGGGGCGTCGCTCGCGGTGACCCAGGGCGATCACGGTGGGCTCGTCGTCCACGGGGCGCACGGCGGCCACGAGGCGGCGCTCGAGCTGCGCCACTATCCCGCCGTGCCGAGCCACGCGGCGGTCGACCCGACCGGCGCCGGCGACGTCTTCCTCGCCGCGCTGGCCGCCGCCCGGATCGAGCCGCGCCTCGTCGGCGGGCGGATCGGCCAGGGGTTCGACCTGCTCCTGGCGGCCGCCGCGGCATCCCTCGTCCTCGAAGGACCCGGGATGTTCGGCGTCCCGACCCGCGACGCGGTCCGGACGAGGATGGCGGAGGCGCTCCAGCGACGTTCGGCGGCCGCCGAGGCCTGAGCCGGCAGGGCGGGCTGGGCGGCGCCTGGGCGGCGCCTGACCGACGGCCCCGGCCAGATCGTCCGGCGGCGGCGTCAGGAATCGGGTGCGGGACCGGTCGAGGCGCGGATCTCGAGATGGACCGGTACGACCCGGCGCCCGCCCGTCGCGATCGGCCGGCTGCCGTCACGGCCGGCCGCCTTGATCCGCTCGGTCACGGTGGCGACCGCCCAACGGCCCATTTCCGCGGTTTCCTGGCGGAGCGTCGTCAGGGCCGGTTCGACGTACGCAGCAAATGCGACATCGTCGAAGCCGATCAGGCTGATGTCGGTCGGGATGCGGAAGCCACTCGTCCGGATCGCTCGCATCGCCCCGATCGCCATCAGGTCGTTGTAGGCGATCACGGCCGTTGGCCGTGGCGCCCGCTCCAGGAGCTCGGACATTGCCGACTCGCCACCGGTCACCGTCGGCGCCCCGTGCCCGATCGCCAGGGCGGAACCGGGGCCTTCCCAGCTCAACCCGGCGGAATCGAGCGCGTCGTGGACTCCGGCCAGCCGCTCGGGGGCATCGAGGTTCCGCGGCGGCGGCATCAGGTAGCCGAACCGACGGTGCCCGAAGTCGAGCAGGTGGCGCGCAGCCGCCGACCCGCCGCCCCGGTTGTCCGACACGATCGTCGGCTGCGGGTCGCCCGTCGCGGCGGTATTGATCAGGACGACCGGCAAGGACGCCGTCGCGAGCCACTCGCCCTGGCGCATGCCGATCGTGCTGGCGGCGATGATCAGGCCGTCGACCCGACGCTCGACGAGGAAGTCGAGATAGGACGCCTCGCGCTCCGGATCGTCGTCCGCGTTGCACAGCAGGATCGCGTAGCCCTCGCCGCTCGCGGCGTCCTCGACGGCCCTGACGAGCTGGGGGAAGTAGGGGTTCTCGATGTCGGTGACGATGAGGCCGAGCGTCAGCGTCGAGCGGCGCTTGAGCGAGCGAGCGACGTCCGACGGCCGGAAGCCGAGCTCGCGGGCCGCCGCCTCGACGCGGGCGTGGGTCTCGGGACGCGCTCGTCCGATGCCCGAGAGGACGCGGCTGACCGTGGCGGTCGACACACCGGCGCGCCGGGCGACGTCCGCGATGGTGGTCGCCATCGCCGCCTAGCTGTGCTGGTTCTCGCCCAGGATCGGGGCGCTGTCCGGGTCCGTCCCGAGCGGGACCGTGGGAACGTCCTCGCCGGCCTCCTCGCGGCGGGCGAGCATCTCGAGATCGGCCTGGAGCTCCTCCAGCTCCGAGCCGCCGCCCATCAGGCCGTGGAGCTGTTCGACGGTCAGCTCCCCGCGGCGATACGTCCCGCCGGACCGGCCGCGGGTCAGGATCGTGAACGAATCCCCGATCGGCAGAGCGTGCTGGACGTTGTGGGTGATGAAGATCACGCCGAGGCCCTTGTTCCGGGCCGCGATCGCGTGGCGCAGCACGAATGCCGATTCCTTGACGCCGAGCGCTGACGTCGGCTCGTCGAGGATGAGGACGCGCGCCCCGAAGTACTCGGCCCGGGCAATGGCGAGGGTCTGGCGCTCGCCGCCCGACAGCGTCCCGACGAGCTGCTCGGTGTCGCGGACGTCGATCCCGATGTTGTGCATCTCCTCGCGGGCGATCGCGTCGGCCTTGGCGCTGTCGAAGCGGCGGAACGGCCCGAAGCCTTTCGTCGGCTCGTTGCCGAGGAAGAAGTTGCGGCTGATGCTCATCAGGGGCATGACCGACAGGTCCTGGTAGACGGTCGCGATCCCCGCGTCGAGCGCGGCCCGCGGCGAGGAGAAGATGACCGGCTCGCCGTCCACCGCGAGCGTTCCGTCGTCGGGCGGATGGACGCCCGAGAGGGTCTTGATCAGGGTCGACTTGCCGGCTCCGTTGTCGCCGAGCAGGCAGTTGATCTCGCCGGCCCGGACGGTCAGCGACACGCCCTCGAGGGCGACGACCGCGCCGAAGTACTTCGAGATGTTGCGCGCCTCGAGGAGCGGCTTGCGGGCCGCTCGCGCGGCGGCGGCCGTCGGAGCCGGCCCGGCAGCGGAGGGGGACATCGTCATGGCGTGCTCCTTCCGCGTCAGCGCAGGCCGGCGAAGCGGCGCCGGATCCAGTTGTTGAGGACGACGGCGGTCAGCAGCAGGAGGCCGATCGCGATCTTGTACCAGTCGGCGTTGATCGAGGCGTAGACGATCCCGATGTTGGCCATGCCGAGCGCGAGTGCGCCGAGCGCCGTTCCGGCGACCGAACCGTAGCCACCGGTCAGGAGGCAGCCGCCGATGACTGCGGTGGTGATCGCGGTCAGCTCGTAGCCGGTCCCGCGCTGGATGTCCGCGGAGGCGAACTGCATGCTCTGACAGGCCGCCAGGATCGAGGCCGAGAAGGCGGTCGAGGCGAACAGCAGGATCTTGACCCGGGCAACGGGGACTCCGAGGTTGCGAGCGGCGACGGGTGAGCCGCCGACGCCGGCGATCCAGTTGCCGAACCTGCGCCGGCCCAGGACGTACGCCCCGACGATCGCGATCAGGATCCACCAGACGACCGAGACGTACAGGTCCGATGTCGCGAGATCGAACTTGAACGACAGCTTCCAGTTGAAGAACTGGGCCAGCGGATCGGCCGCGATCGCGGCCTTGTCGATCGAGATGAACGTGATGTTCGTCGCGCTCAGGACGAGGACCGACGACAGCCCGGCGATGATGAACAGGGTCGCGAGGGTGACGATGAACGACGGCAACCCGGTCCGCACGACGATCAGGCCGTTGAGGACCCCGAGGCCGGTCGTCAGGATCATCGAGATGATGATCGATAGCCAGATCGGCAGGCCCCAGACCGACGCGCAGATGCCGATGATGATCCCCGAGAAGCCGACGAGGGATCCGACCGACAGGTCGAACTCGCCGGCGATCATCAGCAGGGAGACCGACGTCGCGATGATCCCGATCTGGGATGCGACGCCGACGTAGTTCAGCACGCCGGGGATGGACAGGAACGCGTTGGTGCCCTTCAGGCCGGCCAGCACGGCGAACACGACGAAGACGAACACGACGATGACGAACGCCCCGGCCGCCGGTTTGGCGAGGAGGCGTTGGAGCAGAGAGACCTGTCGGAGCCGTTCCGGTGCGGGCGTCGGCGCCGCGTCCGCCGTGGTCGTCGCCATCGAAATCCTCCGCGAAGGTTGGTGGAGGGGCCGGGCCGAGGCCCGACCCCTCGCGCACGCGCCGGCGAACCGGTGCGGTGGACTCAGGTCAGCGCAGACCCTTCGCCGCGAGGGCGATGACGGCGGCTGCGTTGTCCTTGGTGACGAAGCCCGGGCCGGTCATGATCAGGCCGGTGCCGTCGCCGGTCGGGAGGTTCTTGGTCTCTGCATAGTTCGTGAGGATCACGATCGGCAGATAGCCCTGCAGGAACTGCTGCTGGTCGATGGCGAAGTCCATCTTCCCGTCCTTGATCGCCGTCAGCACGTCGGCGCTGAGGTCGAAGGTCGCGAGGTGGATCGGCTTGCCGGAGGCCGTGACGGCCAGCAGCGCCGGTCCGGCGACGGACGGGCCGAGGGTCAGGAGGCCGTCGATCGTCGGATCCGACTGGATGGCCGCGGCGATCGTCGCCTGCATCCCGGTCGGGTCGGAGATCTTGCCGGTCAGGACCTTGCCCTGGCTGGGGTCGGTGAGACCCATGCCCTGGAAGAGGCCGTTGCAGCGCAGCGTCAGCGCCTGGTTGCCGACTTCCTGGTTGAAGCAGACGACGTTCTTGGCGCCTGCCGCCTTGAACCGCTCACCGGCGCCGATGCCCGCCTGGAGCTCGGTCTGGCCGACGTGGGCCAGGATCCCGAGGCCCTTGAAGACGTCGGAGCCGGAGTTCATCGAGACGACCGGGATGCCCGCTTCGACGGCCTTCTTGATCGCCGGGCTGAGGGCGTCCGGGTTCGGGATCGAGACGACGAGGCCGCTCGGCTTCTTGGCCACCGCGGCGTCGATCAGGGACGACATGCCCGGCATGTCGCTCTCCTGGGCCGGTGCGTTGTAGTTGACGGTGACGCCCATGTCGGCGGCGCCGGCCTTGACGCCGTTGCGAACGACGCCCCAGAAGCCGTCGATCGCCTGGCCGTGGGTCACGACCTCGATCTTGATGTCGGCGCGCTTGACCAGCGCCCCATCGGGGCCCTTGGCTCCGGTGGTGGCGCCGGACGCGGCCGGGGTCGAGTTGCACGCGCTGAGGACGATCGCGATGCCCGCGAGTCCCGTGAACAGCGTTCGCTTGTTCATCCCTGGTTTCCTCCTCCATGGAACGATGTGGTGGGGTGGATGCTAGGTCGTTCGCGGCGCCCGGATTCGTCGAATCCGCGCAACCGTCCCGAGCGTCCGCCGCGATCTCACCGCTCGCCCGAGCCGACCGTGGCCCGAACGATCGACACCTCCTTTCACCGACCGGATCCGGTCGATCAGCTGTTGGCGATCTCCTCGACACGCACCGGTCGGTGCTCGTGGAGCGATTGTGTGGCGGCCTCCGCGATCCGGAGGGCCTGGACGCCGTCGTGGGCCGTACACGGGCTCGGCTCGTCGCCCCGGGCGACCCGGACGAACGCGGCGAACTCGGCGCTGTAGGCGGCAGAGAAGCGATCGAGGAAGTGCGGCCAGGCGGGCCCGGCCTGGGGCGGCACGCCCGGCTCGACTGAGCGGATCGGCGTCCGCGGCCCGAGCCCGACACTGATCGAGTCCTTCGAGCCGAAGAGCTCGGCCCGGATGTCGTAGCCGAGCGGGTCGTGGCGGGCGACGGTCAGGACGCCGAGCGCGCCGTCGTCCATCCGGAGGGTCGCGACGGCCGTGTCGACGTCGTTGTACTTGGCGAACATCGGGAAGCCGCGGACGTCGCCGTCGGCATAGACCTCGACGACCTCGTGGCCGGTCAGCCAGCGGATCACGTCGAAGTCGTGGATCGAGAAGTCGCGGAACAACCCGCCCGATTGCGGGATGTAGCCCTCGTGCGGCGGCTCCGGATCGTGGCCGACGAGGTGGAAGTTGTAGAGCGTTCCGAGCTCGCCACTCTCGATCATCCGGTGGGCCTCGCCGTAGCCGGCATCGAACCGCCGCTGGAACCCGAGCTGGAACGGGATGCCGCTCTTCTCGATGTGCCGGGCGACCTCGATCGTCGCAGTGATGTCCTCGGCCAGGGGCTTTTCGCAGAACGTCGGCCGGCCGCGATCCGCCGATGCCCGGATCAGCTCGGCGTGGGCCGTGGTCGCCGCGGCGATGACGACCGCGTCCGCCTCGTCGAGAGCCGCCTCCAGGCTCGGTGCGGCCCGGCCGTTGACCTCCGCGGCGGCTTCAGTGGCCCGTTCCGGCAGCGCGTCGGCGATGACGAGCTCGTCGACCCCGGGTGTCGCCGAGAGGAGGCGGGCGTGCAACCGGCCGATCCGGCCGGCGCCGAGCAGCGCGACCTTCATCGTGGAGCTCCTTCGGTGGTGGCGGCCGCGTCGCCCGTCCCGGCGAGCCGGCGAAGTGCAGCGGCGAGCACCCGCCGGCCGATCGCCGCGCTCTCGGCCGGTGGCGGCCAGCCGCTGTCCTGCTCGACCATCAGCCAGCCCGCGTAGCGGCGCTCGGCAAGGACGCCAAGCACGCCGTCGAGGTCGAGCGCGCCGGCGCCGAGCTCGGTGAACAGCCGGGCGCGGATCGCCCCGCCGAAGCCGCCGGCGGTCCCGTGGCGAAGCCCGTCGAGCACGTCGGGGTCGACGTCCTTGAGGTGGACGTGCTCCACGCGCTCGCCGTACCGGCGCAGGGCGGTGACCGGGTCGCCGCCGCCGACGAGATAGTGACCGACGTCGAGGCAGAAGGGGAGGACCGTCGGGTCGATCGAGCTTGCCAGTCGCTCGACCTCCTCGGGGGTCTCGATGTACGTGCCGGCATGGGGGTGGAACGCGATCCGGGCGCCGGCCGCCCGGGTCTCGGCCGAGACCGTCTCGAGCAGCTCGATCGTCCGGGTCCAGCCCTCGTCGGTCAGGCGCGGCGTCGCGGGATCGGCGGCGCGGCCGGCGAACGGGCTCCGGTCGGGGGAGCCGTCGAAGGCGATGCAGAGGACCTCACCGCCGCCGGCGCGGAGCAGGCGGATGCGCTCGCGGACCTCGTCGAGCGCCGTCGCGGTGGGTCCGTCGACCGTCGCCGGGATCGAGGCGTAGACCTCGGCAAGGCGAAGGTCCCGGGCGGCGAGGGTGGCCTTCAGGTCGTCGCCCTCGGGAAAGCCGAGGCCGAGCTGGCAGCCGTCATAGGCGGTCCGGGCGATGTCATCGAGGATCGTCTCGGCGCTCGTCCCGAGCCGGAGCTCGGCGATGTCGACGTTGTTCCAGAGGATCGGGACGGTGCCGATCGAGGCGCCGCCGAGGGGACCTCCGGCGGCGAGACGGCGGCGCAGCCTGGCCACCTGTTCGACGACGGCGGTCGATGGCGCGACGGTGATCATTGGTGCTGCTCCTCGGCTCGACCCGCGAGCCACCGAGCGTGCTGTTCGGGGTGATGCGGCGGGCTCGGTGCGTCCCACCACCCGGTCTTGTCGGGACCTGCGACGGCGAGGTCCCGGTCGACCTTGACGTGGACGAGCGACGGGCCGCCCGAGGCGAGTGCCCGGCGGACCGCCGGCTCGACCTCGTCGGGATGGGTGGCTGCTTCGCTGTGGATGCCGAAGGCGGCACCGATGGCCGCGAAATCCGGTGAGTAGATCGAGCCGTCGGGCGTGACGAAGTCGGTCCAGGCGGTCCGTCCGAAGAAGTTCTCCTGGCCGCCCTTGATGCTGATCCAGCCCGAGTTGTCGAGCACGATCGTGCAGACCGGGGTGCCGGCCAGGACCGCCGCCTGGAGCTCCTGCATGGTCTGGAGGAAGTCGCCGTCGCCGCAGACCGCGACGACCTCGCGGTCCGGCAGGGCGAGCTGGGCGCCGATCGCGGCGGGCAGGGTGAAGCCCATCGTCGAGAAGCCGCCGGACGTGAGGTGGGTCCGCGGGTGGCGGGTCACCCAGCGTTGCTTGACCATGCCCTGGGGAAGACCGGCTCCGGTCACGACGACCGCATCGTCGCTCGTCGCCCGCTGGACCTCGCGGACCGCCCGGGCCATCGTCATCGGCGTGGCCCGCGACGCGGACTTGATCTCGACCTGATCGAACCAGTCGGCCTTGAGCTGCTGGATCTCGGCGAAGTAGGCGGTGGCGCGATAGGCGGCCGGCCCGCCGCCCGGCCCGAGCGCCGCGAGGAGGTCGCCGAGGGCCGCCTTGGCGTCGCCGACGAGGGCAACATCGACCGGGTAGTTCTTGCCGATCTCGCGCGGGTCGATGTCGACCTGGATGAGCCGCGACGGCGGGATGGCGAACGTCACGCCCTTGCGATACGACGACGCCGACCAGTCGGTGAAGCGCTGGCCGACCGAGAGGACGACATCGGCCGACGCGCTGAGGAGGTTGCCGCAGGTCGAGGCCGTGTCGCCGATCGTCTGGGCACTGAGGTCGTGGGTCTCGTCGATCGCGCCCTTTCCGTTCCACGTCGTGACGACCGGCGCGCCGAGCCGCTCGGCGAGGGCCCGGACCTCGTCCCAGGCCTCGGCGAGGAGCACGCCGCCGCCGGCGACGATCACGGGCCGCAGCGCGCCGCGGAGGGACGCGGCCGCGCGCTCGACGTCGTCGGCAGCGGGTCGGATCCGGCCGCGCGCCTCGCGCTGGTCGGGTTCCGGCATCCGGACGTCGGCCGCCTCGGCCTGGATGTCCATCGGCAGGTCGAGCAGGATCGGTCCGGGGCGCCCGCTCGTCATCGCGTTCCATGCCCGGTGGAGGACGAACGGCAGGTCATCGACCCGCGACGGCTGCCACCATTCCTTGACGACCGGCTCGAAGACGCGTGGGTTGTCGGCGTGGTGCCGTCGCTCGAACTCCTGGAACAGCCCGTGACCGCGCATGTACGTGTGGGGCGAGCCGATCGCCAGGGCGACGGCGGTCGAGTCGACATAGGCCGTGCCCATCCCGACGACGGTGTTCATCGCACCCGGTCCGATGCTCGTGAAGGCCAGCATCGGCTGCCCGGTCGCGCGGAAGTAGCCGTCGGCGAGGTGGACGGCCGACTGCTCGTGCATGACCTGGATCGTCCGGATCACGTCCTGCCGGTCGAGAAGGGCGTCGGTGATCGCCCAGCAGCCGTGACCGGGGATGCCGGCCGCGAACGGGACGCGCTGACGGACGAGGTACTCGACGAGGATCTGGGCGCCGGTCAGCCGGCTGAGCGCGGTGACGGAGTCGCTCAACGGTGCTCCAAGCGTTACGATGTAATCGTTTACAAGGATGCGGACGGAGCGTACAAACCCGGTTGCCCGGTGTCAACGGCCGATGCGCCCTGATTGTCGCCGGGTTGCGGAGCCGGCCCAGGCGGAGTCGGGCCTCGACCGTGCGTTCGCCCCGTCCGGGCCCCGCACTGGTCCGCCTCCGGGCTTGGCGGTAAGGTGTCAATGACTGGCGTCCGTGTCGCGGGCGCGCTGAAACGGAAGGGTCGAGCAGGATGACGCAGGTCGCCGAGCCGGGCAGTGCCCGGGCCCAGGACGAGGCGAACGGAACCGCCACCGGCGCGGTTCACCACTGGATCGGCGGCCGGATCGTCGAGGGGACGTCCGGCCGGCGTGGCCCGGTCTACGACCCGGCCACCGGTCGCATCGCGCGCGAGGTCGACTTCGCTTCGGTCGACGAGGTTGCCGCGGCGGTCGCCGCCGCGAAGGCCGCCTTCCCCGCCTGGCGCGCGACGTCGCTGTCGAAGAAGACCGACATCCTGTTCAAGATCCGCAACCTCGTCGAGGCGCACCGCAAGGAGCTCGCCGCCCACCTGACGGCCGAGCACGGCAAGGTCCCGTCGGACGCCCTCGGGGAGATCGCCCGCGGCATCGAGAACCTCGAGTTCGCCTGCGGCATCCCGAACCTGCTCAAGGGCGGGTTCAGCGAGCAGGTGTCCGGCGGCGTCGACGTCTTCCAGATCCACCAGCCGCTCGGCGTGGTCGCCGGGATCACGCCGTTCAATTTCCCGGCCATGGTCCCGATGTGGATGTTCGCGACGGCGATCGCGACCGGCAACACGTTCATCCTCAAGCCGTCCGAGAAGGACCCCTCGGCGGCGAACTTCATGGCCGATCTCCTCCACGAGGCCGGCGTCCCCGACGGCGTGTTCAACGTCGTCCATGGCGACAAGGTCGCGGTCGACGCGCTCCTCGAGCACCCCGACATCGCGGCGATCAGCTTCGTCGGCTCGACCCCGATCGCCCGCTACATCTACGAGACGGGAACGAAGAACGGCAAGCGCGTGCAGGCACTCGGCGGAGCGAAGAACCACATGATCGTCCTGCCCGATGCCGACATCGACATGGCGGCCGACGCCGCGATCTCGGCCGGCTACGGCTCGGCCGGTGAGCGCTGCATGGCGATTGCCACGATCGTCGCCGTCGGCGATGTCGCCGACCCGCTCGTGGAGGCGATCACGAAGCGGCTGCCGAAGGTCAAGGTCGGACCGGGCAGCGATCCCGAGGCCGAGATGGGCCCGCTCGTGACCCGCCAGCATCGCGACAAGGTCGCCTCGTACCTCGACAGCTCCGCGGCCCAGGGCGCGACCGTCGTCGCCGACGGTCGCGAGCACCCGCTGTTCAAGGACTCCGACGGGTTCTTCCTCGGCGTCTCGCTCATCGACTACGTCTCGACCGAGATGGACGCCTACAAGGACGAGATCTTCGGCCCGGTCCTGACGATCGTCCGGGTCCCGACCTACGAGGAAGCGGTCCGCCTGATCAACGACAACCCGTACGGCAACGGGACCGCGATCTTCACCCGCGACGGCGGCGCCGCCCGCCAGTTCCAGTTCGAGGTCAATGCCGGGATGGTCGGAATCAATGTCCCGATCCCGGTGCCGGTCGCCTATTACAGCTTCGGCGGCTGGAAGAGCTCGCTCTTCGGCGACCTCCACATGTACGGTCCCGAGGGGATCCAGTTCTACACCCGGGCCAAGATCGTGACCCAGCGCTGGCCGGACCCCGGCACGTCGAAGATCGATCTCGGGTTCCCGCGGACACGCTGATGGCGGCGCTCGACCCCGCGCCAGGCTCAGCGACCGGCCGGAACGGCCAGGTGTTCATCGTCAGCGCTGCCAGGACGCCGATCGGCAAGTTCGGCGGCGTGTTCGCCGACACGCCGGCGACGACCCTCGGCGGCGTCGCGATCCGGGCCGCGATGGAGCGGTCCGGCCTGCCCCTCGACACCCCGGTCGACGAGGTCCTGATGGGCCAGGTGCTCCAGGCCGGCGTCGGCCAGGCGCCGGCCCGCCAGGCGGCGCTCTCGGCCGGGCTCGCCGATACCACCTCGGCGACGACGATCAACCGGGTCTGCGGCTCGGGGCTGAAGGCGATCATGCTGGCCGCCGCCGAGATCCGCGCCGGCGACGCGGAGATCGTCGTCGCGGGCGGCATGGAGAACATGAACCTCGCGCCCTTCCTCCTGCCGAAGGCCCGGTTCGGGTACCGGCTCGGGAACGCGACGCTGGTCGACGCCGCGGTCGCCGACGGCCTGACCTGCGTGTTCGAGGGCTGCCACATGGGCACCCACGCCGAGCGGGTCGCGATCCACGACCACATCAGTCGCGAGGACCAGGACGCGTTCGCGCTCGCCTCGCAGCAGCGGGCGATCGCGGCCCAGGACGCCGGGCGGTTTGCTGCGGAGATGGCGCCGGTGACGATCCACGACGCGAAGGGCCGCGAGACGGTGGTCGAGGTCGACGAGGGCCCCCGGCGCGACTCGAGCCTGGAGGCGCTGGCCCGGCTGAAGCCGGTCTTCGACCTGCCGACCGGCGAGGACCGCGGGGATGCCTCGGTCGGCACGGTCACGGCCGGTAACGCGCCCGGGATCACGGACGGCGCCGCCGCGACGATCGTCGTGAGCGAGCGGGCCGTGGATCGTTTCGGGTTGACGCCGCTCGCCCGGATCGTCGGCTACACCCAGGCCGAGATCGCCCCGAAATGGCTGTTCCTCGCCCCGATCACCGGGGTCCGCCGCCTGCTCGACCGGATCGAGCTGCCGATCGAGGCGTTCGACCTGATCGAGATCAACGAGGCGTTCGCCGCCCAGACGCTCGCCGATGGGCGGGAGCTCGGGTTCGACTGGGACAAGGTCAACGTCAACGGCGGGGCGATCGCCCTCGGCCATCCGATCGGCGCGTCAGGGGCCAGGATCGTCGCGACGCTCCTGCACGAGCTCGCGCGGCGCGAGGGCCGCTACGGGCTGGCCACGTTGTGCCTCGGCGGGGGTGGGTCGGTGGCGATGGCCCTCGAACGAGTGGTCGCCTGACCGATCTGCTGGAGAGGAGCACCGAAGCGTGACACTCATCGACAGCACGGCGCCAGCGCTGGCCGACACGCCGCTCGGCCGAACAATCGCCACCACCGCCACCGACATCTGGAACGATTCGTGCGCGATCGACGAGCTCGAGTACGCGATCTCGTTCGGGGCGGTCGGCGCGACCGCCAACCCGACGATCGTGACCGACGTCTGGAAGCGCGAGCCGGCGCGCTGGAAGGCGCGCGTCGCGGCCCTGGCGGTCGAGCGCCCGGACGCGAGCGAGGTCGATCTCGCCTGGCAGGTCGTCGACGAGATGTCCACCCGGGCGGCGCCGCTGCTCCTGCCGGCGTTCGAGGCCCACGGCGGGCGCCAGGGCCGGCTGTCCACCCAGACGGACCCGACGTTCTACCGCTCCGCTGAGCGGATGCTCGCCCACTCGCTCCATTTCGACAGCCTCGCCCCGAACATCATCGTGAAGTTCCCTGCCACGTCCGCCGGGATCGACGCGATGGAGGAGGCGAGCGCGCGCGGCGTCAGCGTCAACACGACCGTCTGCTTCTCGGTCGCCCAGGCGCTCGCCGCCGCGGAGGCGATCGAGCGCGGCATGCGACGTCGCGAGGCGGCCGGCGAGTCGACCGCGGCGATGGGCCCGGTCGTCACGATCATGGTCGGCCGGGTCGAGGACTGGCTCCGGGTCCAGACCGAACGCGACGGGATCATCGCCGATCCGGCCGCGCTGCCATGGTCCGGCGTGGCGGTGTTCAAGCGGGCCTACGGGCTGTTCCGTGAGCGCGGCTACCGGCCGCGCCTGCTCGCGGCCGCGATCCGCCACCACTATCACTGGTCGGAGTTCATCGGCGGCGACATCGTCATCACGCTGCCCGCGGCCTGGCAGAAGCGGTTCAATGCGTCCTCGATCGAGGTCCGGCCGCGGATGGACGATCCGGTCGATCCGCGGATCGTCGCCGAGCTGGCGGGCAGGTATCCCGACTTCGTCCGGGCCTACGAGCCCGACGGCCTCCGGCGCGACGAGTTCGACGCGTTCCCCCCGACGGCCCGCACGCTCCGCGCGTTCATCGCGTCATATCACGAGCTGCTCCACCAGGTGACCGACGCGATGATCCCGAACCCCGACCTCCGGCCGGCCTCCTGACCCCGATGCCCGAGCCGACCATCCACACGCGCGCCCTGCCCAGCGAGCTCGCCCCCGCCGACCTTCGGCTTCGACCAGATCCGGACGGCGCCGTCTCGCTCGACCCGACCCGCGCCGGCTGGCGCTATCTCTCGTTCGCCGTGGCCGCGGTCCCGCCAGGCGGCCTGAGGATCCCGGCCGCGCAGGACATGGAGACCTGTGTGGTCGTCCAGCGCGGTCACGGCACCACGATCCGGGCGGGCGATCGGCACTGGTCGCTGCCGGGTCGCGAGGACGTCTTCGCCGACCTGCCATCGGCCCTGTGGCTGCCCGACGGCCGTGCCCTGACCGTGGAGGTGGAACGGCGGCCTGCGGTGGGGCCCGCCCTCGTCGCGGTGGCGCGGGCGCCACGTTCCGGACGTGACGGCGTCGCCGCGGGTCTCGACCACGACATCGTCGGGCACGATCGCGATGGGCTCCGCGGCGCCGGCAACGCGACCCGCCAGATCAGCCACATCATCGCGCCCACGTTCCCGGCCGACCGTCTCGAGGTGGTCGAGGTCTACACGCCGTCGGGCAACTGGTCGAGCTGGCCACCGCACAAGCACGACGTCGATGACATGCCCGGCGAGGCGGTTCTCGAGGAGATCTATCACTACCAGTTCCGCCGACCCGAGGCCTGGGCGATCCAGCGGGTCTACCGGCTCGACCGCTCGCGCGACGCATTGTTCGAGGTTCGCCACGGGGACGCCGTCATCGTGACCGACGGCTATCATCCCTTCAGCGCGACGCACGGCGACGACGCCTACTACCTCAACGCCCTCGCCGGCGACCGGCGGACGATGGCCTGCTCGTTCGATCCCGATCTCGATTGGGTCCGCGCGACCTGGGCCGGGATGGAGCTCGATCCACGCGTGCCCGTGGTGCCGCCTCGTCGAGCGGGCTGAACCGGGGCGACGATCGCGGC
>DATAIW010000518.1:0-5462 GCA_036262455.1 Candidatus Limnocylindrales bacterium
CACCTCGTTGGCGATGATCTGGCTCGCCACGCGGCAGCCCTGAACGTTTGTCAGCTGGTCGTTCCGCCGAACAACGCCTGGATGCGGTCGTAGGCCTCGTCGATCCGCGAACGCGGGATCCGGCCGGAGGCGACCGCCGCGGCAACGAGCTTGACGACGCGCGAGACGAGCTTCGGGTCGTAGACCTGCTGGTTGGCGAACAGGAGGAGGTCGTTGCCGGCCTCGATGGCGAGGAGGATCGCCTCGTCGCGCCCGAACGCCGTCGTGATCGCCGCCGCCTGGAGGTCGTCGGTGACGACGATCCCGTCCCAGCCGAGCTGGCCGCGGAGGACGTGGGTGACGATCGTCGGCGACAGGGACGCCGGGTGGTCGGCGTCGAACTGGCCGTTGACCACGTGGCCGGCCATGACGAGGTCGGCCTTGCCGGCGGCGACGAGCTGGGCGAACGGCTCGAGCTCGGTCGCGGTCCACGTCTTCGTCACGTCGGCGACGCCGAAGTCGGTGTTCGTCGTCGAGCTGCCGATCCCCGGGAAATGCTTGAGCGTCGTCCGGACGCCCGCCGCCCGGTGCTCGTCGATCGCGATCGTCGCCCGCGCGACGACGACGTCCGGGTCGGCCGAGAACGACCGGTCGAGCGCGCCGATCGCGGGGCTGTCGGGGTTCACGTCGAGGTCGACGACCGGGGCGAAGTTCAGGTTGAAGCCATTGGCTGCCAGCGTGGACGCGATCGCGCGCGCCCACGTCCGCGCCGCGCCGGCGGTACCCCTGCCGATCGTCGCCTCCGACGCGACGGCGGGAAAGCTGTGGCCCGGCCCGAGGCGGGTCACGATCCCGCCCTCCTGGTCGACGCTGACGATGATGTCGCGGTCGGGCGCGGCTGCGCGCAGGTCGCCGGTCAGGCGCTTGACCTGGGCCGGTGACAGGACGTTCCGATCGGCGCCCGTCAGCTGGTCGCGATCGAACAGGATCACGCCACCGAGCCCCGATTCGACCAGCGCGGTCCGGACCCACGGGGCGTCCGCCAGCTCGCTCCCGCGGAACCCGACGATCATCAGGCCGGCGATCTTGTGGCCGAGACCGACGGTCGGCCCGGTTGTCGCCGCCGAGGACGGGCCGACCGTCGGCGGCGCGGAGGGAGCGGTCGGCTCCGGGCTCGGCGGCGGGCTCGCGGTCGCCAGCCCGGCCGGCGAGGTCGACGGGGCGGGCGTCGTCGAGGACCCGCATGCGGCAACGAACACGGCGACGCCGCCGAGCGCCGCACCGCGCAGGACGTCGCGCCGCGAGATCGCCGACGGCGGCGCGACGTCCCGATCCGGATCCGAGCGTTCATCCATCGCCCGAGGCTACCGCGGCTCGGCGTTGGTCGTCCGCGGCGCGGTAGGCCCGATCGTGGGACGATCCACGGACCGCAGCCGGCATCCGGGGGCCAGGTCGCCGACCGATGGAGGAAGCCCCATGCGCAACCGCCTTCTCGCTTCTGCCCTGCTCGCCCTCGCCCTGACCGGCCTGACCGGTGGCGCGGCGCTCGCTCACCCGGACAATGAGCAGACGCTCCACTTCGTCCTGACCTGCGACGACGGGCACGTCTGGAACGCATCGTTCAACGGCGGCCCGTCGGCATTCCACCTCGACGGCGGCCAGCTGTTCATCTGGAAGCAGATCGCCTACGTCACGCCGGACGGCCAGAGCGGGACGATCGGCCACGGCATCCAGGGGTTCGCCGGCGCGCCGACCGTGATCTGCACCTATACGGGCGCAGTCAGCGGCAATGCCTACACGGTGACCGGCTTCTACCCGCCCGCCGGCTGACCGCGAGCCGAGGGCCCGCCCCGACCGGATCGCCATCCGGCCTCCACGCCTGCTCCACAATCGCCCGCGAGGATCGCATCAGGCCCGGGCTCGACCCGGCACGACGACGAATCCTCGCGGGAGCAGCCGATGAACCCGATGATCCAGGTGGAGCACCTGGTCAAGCGCTACAAGAAGGCGGTCGGCCCGGCCGTCGATGACATCAGCTTCATGGTCGGGGCGGGCGAGCTGTTCGCCTTCCTCGGCCCGAACGGCGCGGGCAAGACCACGACGATCTCGATCCTGACGACGACCCTTGCCAAGACGAGTGGCATCGTCCGGATCGACGGCCACGATCTCGACCGCGACGCGACCGCGGTCAGACGGAGCATCGGGATCATCTTCCAGAACCCGAGCGTCGATCTCCACCTGTCGGGCGAGGAGAACATCCGGCTCCACGTCGCGCTCTACGGCCTGCACGCCTACCGCCCGTTCTACCGGACGATGCCGGCCGACTACCGGGCCCGGATCGAGGAGCTGTCCGACGTGGTCGGGCTCGGCGCCGAGGTCTTCCGGCCGATCAAGACGTATTCGGGCGGGATGAAGCGGAAGCTCGAGATCATTCGCTCGCTCATGCATCGGCCCGGGGTGCTCTTTCTCGACGAGCCGACGTCCGGCCTCGACCCGGTCAGCCGTCACTCGTTGTGGCAATACCTCCGCCGCGTCCGGGCGGCCGACGGGACGACGATCTTCCTCACGACCCACTACCTCGAGGAGGCCGAGGAGGCCGACCGGGTGTGCGTCATCGACCACGGCCGGATCGCCACGATGGGAACGCCGGACGAGCTCAAGGCGGAGCTGCTCGAGCGCTCGATCGTCCTCGACGCGGCGGATCGGCCGGCCCTTCTCGCCGAGCTTCGCAGCCTCGGAATCTCCGCCGACCTCGATGAGCTCGGGCTCGTGCGCGTCGCGTACGAGGGCCCGACCGCGCAGCACCTGATCGCCCGCCTGCGGACGCCGCTGACCGTCCTCCGCGTTCACGATCCGAGCCTCGAGGACGCCTACGTCGAGCTCCTTCGCTCGGCCGAGGAGACCGCCGCATGACCGCCCGCGCCGCCGCCCCACCAAACATCCGAAGCGGCGTCAGCGGTCGCCTCGCCCGGGAGGCGAACGCGACGTTCGCCATCGCCTGGCGCGAGGTCCTGCGGGCGATCAAGAGTCCGTCATCGCTCGCGTTCACCGTGATCTTCCCGGTGATCTTCATGGGCGTCCTCGGCGGCAGCATCTCGCAGAACCTCGGCGGGGCGCTGCCGTACGCCTATCTCCCGTTCATGCTCATCGGGATGGTCGCGAACACCCTCTACCAGGGCACCATCGTCGGCGTCACCAACCTCGTCGAGGAGCGCGAGAACGACTTCACGGCCGAGCTCTTCGTGGCGCCGGTCTCGCGCTACGCGGTCCTGCTGGGCAAGATCGTCGGCTCGGCGATCGCCTCGCTCGTGTCGCTCGTCGGGGTCGTCGCGATGATCTTCGTCATGCAGATCCCGATGGACGTCGGCGACCTGCTGCGGGTGATCGCGCTGGCCCCGATCCTGGCCCTCGCCGGCGGCTCGCTCGGGGTGTTCTTCATCGGCTTCGTCCAGGACCCGAAAACCGCGGCCGCCGGCGTCGCCCTCCTCGTCTTCCCCCAGATCTTCCTGTCCGGGGCCTTGATCCCCACGGCCGCCTCGACGGGCATCCTCGGCATCCTCGCCAAGCTGATGCCGATGACCTACAGCATCGATCTCGCCCGGAACATCTTCTACGCCGGCAAGCCGGAGGCCGTGTACACCGTGCTCAACAGCCCGTGGCTCGATCTCGCGGTGACCGTCGGGTTCTTCCTCGTGTTCACGATCGTCGGGACGTACATGTTCGTCCGGGCCGACCGCAACCGCTGAATCTCCTGACGCGGGGCTTGATCGCTCCGGGTGATCAGATTCCGCACAAACGAGCGTGGTCCGACTGCAGATCTGCCATCTCGTGGCCCGATCTGCCCGTGGCCGCGCTCGTTCGTGCTCTGATCGATCAGTCGGGACGATCAGACCCGGACCCCTCTCGCGGAGATAGTTCGAGGCCGGCTCCCGAAGGGGCCGGCCTCGATGCTGTCCCGGTGAAAGTCCGGCGAACCGGACACCCGCCACGCGCCAAGGGCATCTATCACGTCGGCTGCACCGACTACCCTGACCCTACCTACCCATGACCTTGGTTCTGGGGCAGCTTGGCTGACAAGCAGCGCAGTCGCCATGCTACTCGTTGCCCCTCCGAAAGCCAAGAGTTTTGATGCACGGCGCGATGTAAATTCCTTAACGTTCGTTGCGTGCGCATATCGGGCGGCTCGGCATCCGGCCGTCCGGGAGCCTCCGCCGAGCGTGAATCGCGGCTCAGTCCTCTTGAATTGTGATGCCGGTGATCGCCACCGGCTCGTCGGGCAGGTCCTTCGAATTGCGCGGCGCGGACACGATCGCGTCGACCACGTCCATGCCCTTGGTGACCTGGCCGAACAGCGTGTAATTCTTCGGCAGCTTGCCGGTCAGGTCCTGGTGGCAGATGAAGAACTGGCTGCCGTTGGTGTTCGGGCCGGCGTTGGCCATCGCCAGGGCGCCCCGGACGTAGTTGCCCTTGATCGGCTCGTCCTCGAACTTGTAGCCGGGCCCGCCGGTCCCGACCCGACCCGCGTTCAGGCTTGCCTTCTTGCCGTGCTCGCCATCGCCCGCCTGGGCGACGAAGCCCGGGATGACGCGGTGGAAGATCACGTCGTCGTAGAAGCCCTTGCGGGCGAGGTCGACGAAGTTCTTGGTCGCCTTCGGCGCGTCGGTCGTGAACAGGTCGACGTCGATGTCGCCCTTCTCGGTGGTGATCGTGACGCTGGTCATGGGTTCCTCCTGTGGGATGGGCAAGGACGGCTCACGACGGAGCCGGGGACGAGGCAGGGGTGGACGATCCCGCGGCCGATGGAATGGCCGCGACCGGCGGGCCGACCGTCAACTTCGTCATGGCGACGGGATCGAGGGCAGCGTTGGTCTGCCCGCCTGCATTCGGCATCGACGCGATGGCATCGACGACGTCCATCCCGGCGGTCACGCGCCCGAATACCGAGTAGTTCGGCTTCAGCCCGGTGTTGTCGTCGAGGACGATGAAGAACTGCGACCCGTTCGTGTCCGGGCCCGAGTTGGCCATCGCCACGACCCCGCGGGCGTACGGCACGTTCACCGGATCGTCGGCGAACTCGTAGCCGGGCCCGCCGGCGCCCGTGCCGGCGGGGTCGCCGCCCTGGATCACGAACCCGGGCACGAGTCGGTGGAACACCAGCCCGTCATAGAAGCCGCAGGACGCGAGGGCGATGAAGTTGCCGGCTGCCTTCGGGCCGAGCGAAGGATCGACCGTGATCGCGATCGAGCCCTTGGCAGTCTCGATCGTGACGACGCGGGTCTGGCCGGCGGTCGCGGCCGGTGGCTCGGCCGTCGGGCAGTTCGTGCCGCGGGCGCCGACGGGTGCGACGGACGAGCCGGGCGCCGGCGACCCGCCGGGCGCGAGGGACACCTGGCCGTTGATCGCACTGCTCGGACTGGCGCTGCCGAACTTGATCACGCCGCCGGCGACGAGGACATCGATGTCGCCACGGGCGGCCAGCGGGC
>DATAIW010000519.1:0-2055 GCA_036262455.1 Candidatus Limnocylindrales bacterium
TCTGGGGCTTGAGGCCGGTCCGCTTGTCGATCTGCTCGACGCCCCGGAGGTAGAAGCGGTTCACGAGGATGGTCTCGACATCGGGGTCGCCGACCCGCTGATCGCCGAACATGGCCACCGCATCGACGACCGGCACGAACATCTCGGTCGCCCGGTCGAGGAGGCGGTCCGGCTCGTATCCAGGATGCATGAACACCGTGCCCATGATTCGGAACGGGGGGGCCTCGAGGGCGACGTCGTAGGACACCTTGTGGACGCGGTGGGCGGCCCGCTCGGAATCGGTCAGCTCCGGCATCGAACCCTCGCCGGCAAGGACGAGGATCAGGTCGTACGGATCGACGCTCTTGAGCCCGGGCGCCTCGACCAGCGGCGCCGAGCCGTCGATCGGGGCCCAGCGGACGTCATGGATCGCGAGCGACTCCCGCTTGTTGAGCGCGTCGGACAGGCGGCCCTCGACGTTCATCCGGCCGACCAGCCGCCATTCCTCGGTCACGCCGTCGAACGCCACGCCGGTGCGCGTGGCCCGCGCCCCGTTCGTCGAGGCCGCCGGGGTCACAGCGGCGCCCTGGGCCTTCTTGCGCCGGAGGAAGTTCAGTGGCACGCCGCTCCCCTCGCCTCGATCATTCTTCTGCGGCTCCGGTGTTCGCGCGGATCGTCTCGACGACCCCGGCGTCGGCGAGGGTCGTCGTGTCGCCGAGGGTCCGGCCCTGGGCGATATCGCGGAGCAGCCGCCGCATGATCTTGCCCGATCGAGTCTTCGGCAGGTCGGGCACGAACATGAGGCTCTTGGGCTTGGCGATCGGGCTGATCTTCGTCGCGACGTGGGCCCGCAGCTCGTTGCCGAGCTCCGGGGTCGGCTCGAACCCGAGGCGAAGGATCACGAACGAGATGATCGCCTCGCCGGTCACCGCATCGGGTCCGCCGACGACGGCTGCCTCGGCGACCGCCGGATGGGACACGAGGGCGCTCTCGATCTCGGTCGTCGACAGACGGTGGCCGGCCACGTTCATCACATCGTCGACCCGGCCGAGCAGCCAGAAGTAGCCGTCCTCGTCGCGTTTTGCGCCATCGCCGGCGAAGTACATCCCGGGGAACCGGCTCCAGTACGTCGACTTGTAGCGTTCCGGATCGCCGTAGATCCCGCGCAGCATCGCCGGCCACGGCCGCTTCAGGACGAGGTAGCCACCACCGCCGAACGGCACGGAATTGCCCTGGCCGTCGACCACGTCGGCCTCGATCCCGGGGAACGGGAACGTCGCGCTGCCGGGCTTGGTCGTCGTGACACCGGGCAGCGGCGTGATGAGGATCTGGCCCGTCTCGGTCTGCCACCACGTGTCGACGATCGGCGCGGTGCCGCCGCCGATGTGCTCGCGGTACCAGAGCCAGGCCTCGGGGTTGATCGGCTCGCCGACCGAACCGAGGACCCGCAGCGACGAGAGATCGTGGCCGGCCGGGTGCTGGGCGCCCTGCTTCATGAAGGCCCGGATCGCGGTCGGGGCGCAGTAGAGGATCGAGACCTTGTACTCCTCGATGATCCGCCACCAGCGGTCCCATGCCGGCGTGTCCGGCGTGCCCTCGTACATGACCCCGGTCGTCGCGTTGGCAAGCGGGCCGTAGACGATGTAGCTGTGGCCGGTCACCCAGCCCACGTCGGCCGCGCACCAGTACACGTCATCGGGCTTGATATCGAAGATCTGGCGATGGCTGTACGACGTCCCGACGAGATAGCCCGCCGTCGTGTGGGTGATCCCCTTCGGCTTGGCGGTCGAGCCCGACGTATAGAGCAGATAGAGCATGTGCTCGCTGTCGAGGGGGACCGGCGGGCAGTTCTCCGACTGGCGCTCGACGACCTCGTGCCACCAGACATCTCGGCCGTCGGCCATGACGCAGCCGGGCGCCTGGTCGCCGAGACGGCGGACGACGAGGACGTGCTCGACCGTCGGCGTCGACTGGACGGCCTCATCGACCGCGGGCTTGAGCTCGGCCGGCTTGCCGCGCCGCCAGCCGCCGTCGGCGGTGATGACGAGCTTCGCCTCGGCGTCGTTGATCCGGCCC
>DATAIW010000520.1:0-6694 GCA_036262455.1 Candidatus Limnocylindrales bacterium
TTGCCTGCACTGCCCGAGCCAGTGCTTCCGGCACCGCTCCCATCGCCGTTGTACGCTCCCGTGCCCGTGCCCGTGCCCGTGCCCGTGCCCGTGCCCGTGCCCGTGCCCGTGCCGGTGCCGGTGCCGGTGCCGCCGGTTGCACCCGGGTTCGAAACCGTTCCTCCGGTCGAGCCATTGCCTGCCCCGGCGCCGGTCGCCTCGAGCCGGTCGATGACGACCTGGTTGTGGTCGATCGCCCGCTGGATCGACGCCTCGACCGCCGCGGCGGCGGTGTCATTGCCCTTGCCCTCGAGACCCGCGGCGACCGCCGTGAGGACGACACGATGCTTGTCGAGAGCCGCCGCCACGAGCGCTTCCAGCGCCTGATCGCCGGTCGCCGCCGCGATCGTCTGGTCGGCGATCTCGCGATAGGCGTCGAGCGCCGCCTGCACGGCCCGGGCGTCGCCGCGGACGGATGCCGAGTACGCCTCGGCGAGGCGGCTCTCCAAGCGGCCGAGCTCGGCGCTGGCTCGCGAGGCGCTGTCCGCAGGAAGGGTCGCGTTCTCGACCCACATCCGCGTCGCGTAGAGCGGACCGCCCGCCTGGGCGGCGGAGATCGAGCCGACGGCAATCCCGAGCCAGACGCTCGCGGCGAGGAGCGGCATCGCCATGCGACGGGTCAGTGAGCGGCGCGGGATGAGGGCGACGGACGGCGCAATGTACGCCGCGATCCGCGATGCGTCGATCTGCAACCGGGCTTCGCGCATGACCCGGGCCCGGGCGCGGGCGACGGACTGCGGATCCGGGCTCAGCCGGGCGCGGGCGAACGCCTCGAGCCGCCGCTCGATCTCACGATCCCGGACATCGATGGCCTGCATGTCGTCATCCATCCGTCGTTGCATTCGCGCGGCGAGGGGCTCGCATCTCGGCGACATCGCTGCCGTCGAGCTCGATCCCGAGCTGCCGCCGGAGGGCGGCGATGGCCCGGAACTGGAGACCGCGGACGGTCCCTTCCTGCTTGCCCATCGCCTCGGCGGCTTCCCGGGCCGATAGCCCGGCGAAGAACCGCAACGCGATCGCCTCTCGTTGTTCGCCGGTCAGGCCTGCCAGCGCCACCCCGACGGCGTCCAGCTCCTGGCGCACGACCGCGATCTCATCCGGACCGGCGTCCCCGTGGGTCCATTCGATGATCGAGTCCAACTCGGCATGGTCGTGCCGCGTCCGGACGTGGTCGATGACCGCATTCCTGGCCAGCCGGAAGAGCCAGCCCCCGAAGGGAATGCCCCGCGACTCATACCGCGGCAACGCTTCCAGGGCCTTGACGAAGACATGCTGCGTCAGGTCCTCCGCGTCCGACGGGCGGTGGACACGGCTGGCGATGAAACGGTAGATCGGCTCGTGGTACTGGTCGAAGATCAATCCGAACGCCCAGGCATCCCCCTGCTGGGCCTCGGTCACGAGCCGTTCGATCGCTGCGTCGTCGATGGTCATAACGACGGAATGCCTTGCCTCGTTAGGTGTTCGCCCCCTCGACACCCACCCGGGTGCGAAAGCGATCCGGCAGGGTCACCCCGACCCTGGATCCGCCTCGACGGAAGGCAAGCTGCCCGAACCCC
This sequence comes from Candidatus Limnocylindrales bacterium, assembly GCA_036262455.1. Classification (GTDB taxonomy): domain Bacteria; phylum Chloroflexota; class Limnocylindria; order Limnocylindrales; family CSP1-4; genus CF-46. Next base: position 1,596 of record DATAIW010000520.1, read on the forward strand.
GCGGCGGCCACGACACCATACCCCGCCTCGAGGCCCGCTGTGAATGACCGATTTCGATGTGCGTCGGAACCGATGACGACTCTGGTGCCTCCGAGCAACTGGTAGCGCTCGACGATCGGGGCCGGCGGGTACGTCTCCCCGGCACCCTGGCGGAGGCCGCTCGTGTTGACCTCGAGCGCAACGCCGGTCTCGACGAGGGCGACGAGGAGCGGCTCGTACAGCTCCGGTGCGGCGGCCAGCTGGGCGGGCGTGACGTGCGGGGCGAGATAGCGCTTCACGACGTCGAGATGGCCGATCGTGTCGAAGAGGCCGGAGCGGATCGCGTCGAGGACCTCGTCGAAGTACGGGGCGACGATCTCGGCGAGCGGCCGGCCGGCAGTCCAAGCCGCAACGTGCGTTTCGTGGAACGGCGAGTCGGTGTAGACGTGAACGCTGCCGATCACGTAGTCGTAGACGTGCCGGGCGAGGTGATCGCGGATGTCGGGCTCGTGGGCCCGGTCGTAGGTGATCTCGACGCCGAAGCGGATCGCGACCCCGCGCGGCGCCCACCGCTCCGCGGCCTCCCGGACCACCCGTTCCCGCTGATCGAATGTGGCGAACGAGAACGCCGGCGTGCCGGGCACGAAGTCGACGTGATCGGTGATCGCGATCTCCGTGATCCCGCGCTCGATCGCCTCCGCGGCGTAGGCATCGATCGGAACGTCGCTGTCGGGCGAGAGGTCCGTGTGGACATGGGCGTCGAGCGGCAGATCCCTCGCCTGGACGGTGGGATCTGGCAGATGAGAGCCGGCAACATCGGCGTTCACCCGCGCTTGCTCACCGAGGTCGGAGGGCTGAGTGGCTGCACCTCAGCCCGCGATGAGGCGCAGCTCACGGCCAACCTTCGAGAACGCCTCGAGCGCCTGATCGAGCTGGGTGTCGGCATGGGCGGCCGTCACGATCGTCCGGATCCGGGCCTTGTCGATCGCGACCGTCGGGAAGACGACCGGCTGGGCGAAGACGCCCTCTTCGAAGAGCCGCTGGCTGAAGCGGCCGGCCGTGTCCGGGTCGCCCATCATCACGGGCGTGATCGGGGTCTCGGAGCGGCCGGTGTCGAACCCCAGCCTGGCCAGCTCCGCCTTGAACCGCTTCGTGTTGGCCCACAGCCGCTCGAGAAGCTCCGGCTCCTCCTGCATGACCTTGATCGCCTCGCGGCAGGCCGCGGCGACGGCCGGCGGATGAGAGGTCGAGAAGAGGAAGGGTCGGGCGCGCTGGACGAGGATGTCGCGAAGATCCTGCGAGCCGGCGACGTAGCCGCCGAGGACGCCGACCGCCTTGCTGAGGGTCCCGACCTGGATCGCGACCCGGCCGTGGAGCCCGAAGTGATCGACCGAACCGCGGCCGTCGCGCCCGAGGACGCCCGACGCGTGGGCGTCGTCGACGAAGACCGCCGCATTGGCCGACTCGGCCGCCTCGACGATCCCGGGCAACGGTGCGATGTCGCCGTCCATGCTGAAGACACCATCGGTCACGACGAGGATCAGCCGATACGGGAGCCCAGTCCCCTCGCGACCCTTCTCGACCGCCTCGTCGAGGACCGCCCGGAGGCTGTCGGTGTCGGCGTGCTTGTAGATCTTCCGGGGCGCCTTCGAGAGCCGCATCCCGTCGATGATCGAGGCGTGGTTCAGCTCGTCGCTGACGATCAGGTCCTGCTCGCCGGTGATCGTCGGGATGACGCCGGTGTTGGCGCTGAAGCCGGACTGGAACGTCAGCGTCGCGGCGGTGCCCTTGAACTCGGCCAGCTCGCGCTCGAGGTCCTCGTGGAGGGTCATCGTCCCGGCGATCGTCCGGACCGCGCCGGAGCCCGCCCCGAAGTCGCGAACGGCGTCGAGCGCGGCCTTGCGCAGGCGCGGGTGGTGGGTCAGGCCGAGGTAGTCGTTCGAGGACAGGCTGATCAGGCGGTGCTCGTCGACCGAGACGATCGGGCCCTGGGCCGACGACATCACCCGGAGCGGCCGGTAGAGATGGCGATCGCGAAGGTCGGCGAGCTCCTCGCCAAGGAAGGCCAGTGGATCGGGCCGGAGGTCGGTGCTCATTGCTGCCTCAGTCGTTCCAATCGAGGATCACCTTGCCGGAATCGCCGCCGCGCGCGGCGGCGAACGCCGCCTCGTGGTCGCGATACGAGAAGCGGTGGGTGATGGCCGGGCGGATGTCGAGCCCGGACTGGAGCATGACCGACATCTTGTACCAGGTCTCGTACATCTCCCGGCCGTAGATGCCGCGGAGCGTCAGCTGGTTGAAGACGACCTTGCTGACGTCGATCGGGATCTCCTCGGTCGGGATGCCGAGGATCGCCATCCCGCCGCCGTGGGCCATATGGGCCAGCGCGTCGCGAAGTGCGCTGGCGTTGCCGGACATCTCGAGGACGACGTCGAACCCCTCGACCATGCCGATCTCGGCCTGCAGCTCCTCAAGCGTCCGTGCACCCGGGTCGATGACGTGCGTCGCCCCCATCCGGGTCGCGAGCTCGCGGCGGAACGCGTTGGGCTCGCTCACGACGACGAAGCGGGCGCCCGCATGACGGACGACCGCGGCGGCCATCAGCCCGATCGGGCCGGCCCCGACGATGAGGACGTCCTCGCCGAGGACGGGGAAGCTGAGCGCCGTGTGGACCGCGTTTCCGAACGGGTCGAAGATCGCCGCGACCTCCTCGTCGATCCCGGGCCAGTGGTGCCACACGTTCGTCACGGGGAGGACGACCTGTTCGGCGAACGCACCGTCGCGATTGACGCCGAGCCCGACCGTCTTCGCGCAGAGGTGCCAGCGGCCGGCCCGGCAATGGCGGCAATGGCCGCAGACGACATGACCTTCGCCGCTGACGACGTCGCCGGGCTCGAGGTCGGTCACGTTGCTGCCGATCTCGAGCACGTCGCCCATGAACTCGTGGCCGACGACGAGCGGCGGCTTGATCGTTCGGGCGGCCCACGCGTCCCACGCCTCGATGTGGAGGTCCGTGCCGCAGATCCCGGTCTTGCGGACCCCGATCCTGACGTCGTTGATGCCCATCGGCGGCTCCGGGACGTCGCGCAACTCGAGGCCCGGATGGGTGGCAGTCTTGACCAGGGCTCGCATCAGGCGCTCAGTGTGCCGTGTCGCGACGATGCCCGCCCGTGCCGATCGGATCGGGCTGTCGCGGCGGTTCGGTTGACCCGGGCGGCGTTGCCGAGCCTGACTCACCTTCCGAGTCAAGATCGGGACCACCGTGCGGGCTCCGTCGCGATTCCTGCGCGACCGCGAGGGCTTGTGGTCGATCTGACTCGGCGGATGAGTCGGATCGACACGAGCGGCCCTTCCGGGTCGGCCGGCGTGTCATGCAGCCCGTGACCCCGTCGTGACTCAGCGGAGAGCGGAGCTCGGCGGGCGTTCACCGGCATGGCGGGCAGCGTTCGCCGGCGGGCAGCGTTCGCCGGCGGTCAGGCGTCCCTCAGCCCCGCGGGTCGTCCGTCCAGTCGACGACCGGGTTCTCGATCGAACCGATCCCTTCGATCTCGCAACGGACCCGGTCGCCCGGCTCGAGGAAGACCGGCGGATCGCGGAAGATGCCGACGCCGGACGGCGTCCCGGTGGCGATGACATCGCCGGGCTCGAGGGTGATGTGGCGGCTGATGAAGGCGATCAGCTCCGGGATCCCGAAGATCATGTCGAGGGTCGTGCCGTCCTGCATCGGCTGGGGCTGGCCGGCGCCCTCCCGGCCCGGGCCGGGGATCCGCCAGCTCCGGAGCCGGAGGCCGGCGGCCGGATCGAGCACGTCCGCGGCGACGAGGACCGAACCCATCGGCAGGAAGGTGTCGCTGCCCTTGGCCCGGAGCCATTGGCCGTCGCCCTTCTGGCCCTCGGCGAGGGCGGCCTTGTTGCCCTGCCAGTCGCGGGCCGAGACGTCGTTGACGACGACATAGCCCGCCACATGGCTCATCGCGTCGGCTGCGGCGACCCGCCTGGCGCGGCTCCCGATCACGACGCCGAGCTCGACTTCGAGATCGAGGGCGTGGGTGCCCTCGGGTCGGACGATCGCCTCGCCGTCGGCGATCACGGCGTTTGCGAACTTGGCGAAGAGGAGCGGCCAGGTCGGGACGTCGCGCCCGGCACCCTCGGCGATGTGATCGCGATAGTTCAGGCCCACACAGACGATCTTGCCGGGCTTCGGGACGGCCGGCCGGGGCTCCATGGCGCCGCGCCGCCCGTCAGCTCGGGACCGCGGACGGCTCCGGGCTCGCGCTCGCCGGCGCCGAGGGTGCGACCGATGGCGCAACGGACGGGGCGATCGACGCGGGCGCCGAGCCTGATGCCGCCGGGGCGCTCGCCGCGGCCGACGGGGCAGCGGACGGCGGCGCGCACTGCTTCTCCGGCGGCGAGATGAGTGCCCCGGTCGAGTCGACCCGCTCGGCCTCGGCCAGGTAGAACCGGGTCACGAGCGCCGGGTCCCAGGTATCGAAGTAGAAGACGCGGTCCCAGACAAGCGCGGCAAACGGATGCGGCATGTCGTCGAAGCGGGCGATGACCGGCGAGAGGTTACCGACCGGAACCCTGCAGATCGGACTGTCGGGAAAGCCCGTGAAGTAGTCGTGGAAGGCCTGCTGCCCGGCCGCGGTGGCGCCCGTCGAGTCGTTCCGATAGAGGACGACGAGGCCGCCGTGCTCGAGGTTGTGGAGCCAGTTGGACGGTCCCATCTTGTCCTCCGGCTTGTAGAGCCGAGGAGGGATCGGGCCGAGGGTGCCGGGCAGGTTGTAGTGGGTGCCGGAAGCGGGCGGGCAGTACAGGTACCTCTGGGGTGGCGTGACGTTGTGGCTGTTGCCCATGTCGTCCTGGAGGAACCCGAGCTGGGTGCTCGAGCCGGGATCGATCGGGGGCGTCGGCGAGGGGGCGAACTGGTTGCCGCAGGTGTAGGCGGCCGACGTCGAGCCGATGAAGACGTAGCCGACCGCGACCGCGACGATCGCCACGGCTGCGATCGTGACGATCGCGGTCCGATAGCGCTCGAGGAACGACGGAGCCGGGCCGGGGCGGACGCGTTCGCGACGTCCTGCGCGAGCGCCGACGCCGCCGGCCCGGCTCCGTCGTTC
>DATAIW010000521.1:0-9405 GCA_036262455.1 Candidatus Limnocylindrales bacterium
GCTCCAAGTGGAGACGCTTGACCTTGTCGGCGGCCGTTCGCGCGATGTGCTTGCCGGTCTCCGTGTCTCCGGTGACCGAGATCATCCCGACCTTCGGATGGCCGACGAGCGCGTCGCCGATCCCGGCGCCGGTTCCGGTGATCACATTGAGCACGCCCGGGGGCAGGATGTCCGCGGCGATCTCGGCGAGGACGAGGGCGGTCAGGGGCGTCCGCGCCGAGGGCTTGAGGACGACGGTGTTGCCGGCTGCGAGGGCCGGGCCGATCTTCCAGCCGGCCATCATGATCGGGTAGTTCCACGGCGCGATCGAGGCGACGACCCCGACCGGCTCGCGCCGGATCATCGAGGTATGGCCGGCCATGTACTCGTTGGCCGCCTTGCCCTCCAGGAGGCGGGCGGCGCCGGCGAAGAACCGCAGGTTGTCGACGACGACGGGGACCTCGTCGATGGCGGCGCCGACCGGCTTGCCGGCGTTCTGGCTCTCGAGCCGGCCGATCTCCTCGCCGCGCGCCTCGAGCGCATCGGCCAGCTTGAGGAGCGCGTTGGAACGCTCGGCGGGGGTGGCGCCACCCCACGCCGGGAAGGCCTTGTCGGCGGCTTCGACCGCCCGGTCGACGTCCTCGGACGCGCTCTTCGGAACCTTCGCGATGACCTGGTCGTTGGCCGGGTTGATGACGTCGAGCGTCTCGCCGGACGCGGCGTCGGCCCATTCGCCACCGATGAACTGCTGGTGCGTCTTGACGGCCTCGAGCGTGTCGGTCATGGCTGGACTCCCTGTCGGTGACGTCGACGGGCCGGACGGCGCCGGACCCGGAAGGCTGGACCGAGGACTGGTCCGGTCATTGTGCCCCCGACCGACCGGCTCGTCGCAGTCGCCGGCTCGCCGTCCCACGCGGCGGGTCAGGCTTCGACAGACCGGGAGCCCGCTGAGCCGGCGGCTCGTGACGCCCGCCACCACGGGATCGTCGCTCGCTCGGCGAGGACGACCAGCCCGTACAGGCCGACGCTCAGGATCGCCGTCAGCAGGATCGCGCCGAACACGAGATCGGTCCGGAACGAACGCTGACTGAGCTGCATCCAGATCCCGAGCCCGTCGGTCGCCCCGACGTACTCGCCGATGACCGCGGCAACGACGGCGTACGTCGCCGAGATCCGGAGCCCGGTGAAGAACGCAGGCAGCGCGGACGGCCAGCGAATCTTGCGGAAGGTCTCGCCGGCCGACGCTCCGAACGAACGCATGAGCTCGCTCGCCTCGGCCGCCGTCGAGGCGAACCCATCGAGGAGCGAGATCGTGATCGGGAAGAACGTGACCAGCACGACCACGAGGACCTTGGGCAGCAGCCCGAACCCGAACCAGACGACGATGAGCGGCGCGATCGCGATGATCGGGATCGTCTGCGAACCGACCAGGAGCGGCTCGACGGTGCGGCGAGCCCAGGCCACCCGGTCGAGAGCGACCGCCACGGCCGTTGCGCCGGCGATCGAGAGGCTGAACCCGACGATTGTCTCGACGATCGTCGGGACTGCGTGGCGGATCGCCTGCTCACGGAAGTCCCACAGCGCGGCGAGCACCTGCGTCGGCGCCGGCAGCACGAACGGGCTCACGCCCGAGGTCCGGGCGTAGAGCTCCCAGGCGCCGAGGAGGCTGGCGACGAGCGCGAGCGGCGGCCCGAACCGACGGGCCGTCGTGCCGACGGTCGGCTCGGCGCCGTCGGTCATGGCAGGAAGTCGTTCGTGAACAACGTTCCGTAGTCGAGGGCGATCGGGAGTGGCTTGCCGGCGGCGTCGACGAGGAGTCCCTGGTCGAAGAGGAACGCCGAGTACCCGGTCCACCGTTCGAGTGTCTGCGTCCCGAACACACCGTTCGCGTCGACCAGGTAGTGCCCGCTGTCGAGGAACTCCTGCGAGGCCTTGGGCAGATCCTTGTTTGTGTCGAACACGCCCGGGTTCTCGGTGACGAGGATCGCCGCCGCCTCGTCGGCGTGATCTGCCGCGAACTGGAAGCCCTTGACCGTGGCCGCGACGAACCGCTTCGCCGCGTCCGGATCCTTCGCGAGCCATTGCCGGTCGCAGGCGAGGACGACCTGGTAGAACTCCGGGAAGCCGTAGTCGACGAACTGAAAGTAGCGAAGCTTGATGCCGCGCTCCTGCGCCTCGACGCCCTCCCAGGCGGTGAACGGGATCGTGAAGTCGACTTGCTTGTTGTAGAGGGCCTCGTACGCGGCGGCGTCGAGGATCGCGACCTTGAAGGCGCCCTTGCCCCCGTCGGCCTTGATGACAGCCTTCATCGTCGGAACCTCGGCCGGATAGGCGAAGCTGCCATAGGTCTTGCCGTCGAGGTCGCGTGGCCGCTGGATCGGCCCGTTGGCGAGGACGCCGATGGCGGACGCGGTCTTCTGGAGGATCGCGGCGACGCTGACGATGTCGGCCCCGGCGGCGACGGCGAACGTCATCGAGTCCTGGAAGCTGATCCCGCATTCGGCCTGGTGAGCGGCCAGCAGGTTCTCGGGGGCGAGGGTCCCGTAGGGCAGGATCTGGAGGTCGATCGCGGCGAGCTCGTACCACCCCTTCGCCCGGGCGACGAAGAACCCGGTGTGGTCGGTGTTGGGCGTCCAATCCAGGGCGAGCCGGACGGTCGCGGGGGTCGGCCGTGCCGACGGTGAAGTGTTCACCTGGCCCGTGGCGACCGGACTCGCGGAGGCCGACGCGGCGTCGGATGGCGAGGCCGACTGGTTGGATGGGCCGCAGCCGGCGGCGATGACGAGCATGGCCGCCAGGAGACGAAGGACCTTCACGGAGACTCGACCTCGGGTTCTGGTACAGAACGATGCCGCCCCACGGAAACCGGGGCGGCAGCATCGAGTCTCATGGGCCTGCTTCCTTCGCTGGGATGAACCAGATCAGGTTCGGCGGGTCTGTGGCCTTGCCACACTCTCAGCGCATTTGCGCTCCCCGGAGGCGATATTCAGTTGCCGCGAGTCTAGCACCGAGGCTGTCAATCTCCCTCGGATGACGGGAGGGTCGCGCGCAGCCAGGCGATGACGTCGGCGATGACCGCCGGCCCCTCGGGCTCGTTGTGGGTCTCGTGGCGGAACAGCGGGTAGGTTCGGCGACGGACGCCGGGAACGGCGGCGAGCGGGGCGCTGGCGTCGGTCGGGACGAGATGATCGTCCTCGCCGTGGTAGACGAAGGTCGGGACCGAGAGGCGGCCGAGCGCGGCGCGGACCCGCGCCTGCTCGGCGAAGGCGGCAGCACCGAAGCGGAATGTCGTCGAATGCTGGTTGAGCGGATCGGCAACGTACGCTTCACCGATCGCCGGATCGCGCGACAGGAGCGCGCCGTCGAAGTCGTTGTTCATCTCCTTCGTCGGCGCGACCGAGCTCAGGACCCGGGCCAGGGCGCGCTTCCACGCAGGGATCGTCGAATCGAGGGCCGGGGCGCTCAGGACGAGTGCGTCCGGAAGCGGCCGGGGCGGCTCGGCGACGGCGTAGCCGAGTGCGAGAAGCGCACCCAGCGAGTGCCCGAAGATGACCACCGGCGTATTGCCGGCCGAGGCTCGGACCGCGGCGAGCCGATCCTCGAGATCGTCATGGTTCTGGCTCCAGCGCTCGACGAATGCCCGCCGGCCCCCGGAACCGCCGAACCCGCGCTGGTCGTAGGCCTCGACCTCGAGACCGGCCGCCGCAAGCTGCCGCCCGACGTGCTCGTAGCGGCCCGAGTGTTCGGCCACGCCGTGGAGGAGGAGGACGGACGCCCAGGGCACGCCGCTCGCCGGCCAATGCCGCACGAGCAGCTCCGTGCCGTCGCGGGCCGCGAGGCGTTCGGTGGTCGAGGGCGCGTCGGCCGCCGGAGCCGCGCGGGAGTCCGTCCCTGTCGCCATGGTCCCCATCGTAGGCCTGTCGACAGGTACGCTGCGGCGCATGTCGATCTGGACCGAGGTCGGGCTCGGCGTCTTCGTCCGGCGCTACCAGTTCTACGACCAGAACATCGTCGCGATCCGCGGCGACGATGGGTTCCTCGTCGTCGACACGCGGGTCAGCCATCGCCAGGCCGACGAGATCCTCGCCGACCTGCGGAGCCTCTCGGCCCTGCCGGTGCGTGCCGTCGTGAACACGCACGGCCACTCCGATCACGCGTTCGGCAACGCCCGCTTCCGGCCGGCCCCGATCTGGGGGCATACCCGCTGCGCGACGATGGTCCGCGACACCGGCGACCGCCAACGGGCGGGCACCGCCGCCGCGATCCCCGAGCTCGCCGAGGAGCTGGCCGAGGTCGTCCTCGACCCACCGGACCGGCTTTTCGACACGGCGACCACCGTGCCGTTCGACGCCGGCGGCCGGGTCGTCGAGCTGCGCTACCTGGGCCGCGGCCACACCGACAACGACATCGTGGTCCTGATCCCCGACGCCGACGTCCTGCTCGCCGGCGACCTCCTCGAGAACGACGCGACCCCCAACTTCGGCGACGGGTTCCCACTCGACTGGCCGGTCACCGTCGAGGCGCTGGTCGACCTCGTCACCGGCGCCGTCGTGCCGGGCCACGGCAGCGTCGGCGATCAGGCCTTCGCGGTCCGCCAGATGACGGAGTTCCGGGCGATCGCCGAGCTGGCGGCGCTCGTCGACCGAGGTGTCATCGGCCTGGACGACGCCGTCCTGCGGACCCCGTACCCCACCGACGCGGCACGCGAGCCGCTCGAACGGGCCCTCGCCCAGCTGCGCGGTGAGCTCGACTGACTTCCGGGCGATCCGGGCCAGGCGCAGTCGGCCCGCTCGCGCCGTTCATTGGATGAACCGATCCGACCGCGCGACGCGTCCACACGCCCGCGGCCGTCAGGAGTGGCGCACCAGATGAACCGTATCGACGGATTCGGTCCCTTCCACCGCCCGAGACACCTCATCGAAGGTGGACCACGTCGCATAGGTTCATCTGATGCACGCGATATCGGGGATCGGTCATCAGATGAGCGAAACTCGCGTGCGGCGGCCGCCTACTCCCCCACCCGGACCACCCAGCGGCCGCGCGCCGAGCCTGCCAGGATCGCCTCGAGAGCGCTCTCCACGTCGGCGAGCGCCACCTCGGTCACGCCGGCATCGTCGTCCAGCCCGTTCGGTCGCAGATCTGTGGCGATCCGCGCCCACAGCGCGCGCCGATCCGCGATCGGCATGTTCGCCGAGTCCATTCCGAGCAGCGCGACGCCGCGCAGGATGAAGGGCAGGACGGTCGTCTGGAGTGCGGCGCCGCCGGCGTTCCCCGACGATGCGACCGCCCCGCCCGGCCGCAGCGTCCGGAGCACGTAGGGCAGCGTCGCAGCGCCGACCGTGTCGACCGCGCCCGCCCAGCGCGCCGACTCCAGGGGTCGGGGGCTCTCGGCCGTGCACTCATCGCGCGGAACGAGGCCCGCGGCCCCCAGCCCCCGCAAACGCGGCTCCTCGTCCGGCTTTCCGGTCGCCGCCCAGACCTCGTGACCACGGGCGGCGAGGATCGCGACGGCCACGCTGCCGACGCCGCCACTCGCGCCGGTCACGAGCACCGGCCCGTCGCCGGCTCGCAGCCCGTGCCGCTCCAGCGCCGCGACGGACATCGCGGCCGTGAAGCCGGCGGTCCCGACCGCCATCGCCGCCCGCGCCTTGAGACCCACCGGCAGCGGAACGACGTAGCCGGCCGGCAGCCGGGTGAACGCGCCATATCCGCCGTGCCGGGCCACGCCAAGGTCGTAGCCGTGGGCGAGGACCGCCGTGCCGGCGGCCACCGCCGGATCGGTCGACGAGATCACCTCGCCGGCCAGGTCGATCCCCGGGATCAACGGGCTGATCCGGGCGACCCTGCCGTCGGCGATCGTGGCGAGGGCGTCCTTGTAGTTGACGCTCGACCAGTCGACCCGGACCTCGACCGCGCCGTCGGGCAGGTCGGCGGCAGCGAACGAGCGGACGCCGCGGGTGACGCCGTCCTCGGTCTTCTCGGTGACGAACGCTCGGAACGCGGCGGGGATCTGGCTCACGTCCCGGACTGTAGCGCGCGGTCGGCGGCCTCCGCCCGATGGTTGCATTTCGGGTCCGGGGTTGACGGATCGGCGCCGGTTCGGCGACCATCCGCGGGCGATGACCCACACCCAAGTCTCCTGGAACATGTGTATGCGCTGGCGGCCCCGCCGTGCGGAGGATGGGGTCTGAGGTCTCGCGCATACCGGAGATGACGGGAGCGGGACCACAGACGAGGTCCCGGGGCCGCGGTTCCTGAAGGCAGGAGCCGCGGCGTTTTGTTTCCTCCGAGCGACACGACGGGTGACCGCCGGAGCCCCGACCGCCACCGCCCTCCCCAGGGCCCGGGCCTCGCAGCGACATCCACCCACCGGCCGGGGCACGTATCGACCTCGACCGGACGTCACACGGAAGGAAGCATCCGCATGGCCGAACTCGATCCCGCCACGTTCCGCCCCGAGACCAAGGCGCTCCATTCCGGCCAGAAGCCGGACTCCGCGACCAACGCTCGGGCCGTTCCGATCTACGCCACGACCAGCTACGTCTTCAACGACGCCGACCACGCGGCCCGGCTGTTCGGGCTCCAGGAGTTCGGGAACATCTACACCCGGATCATGAACCCGACCAATGACGTGTTCGAGCAGCGGGTCGCCGCGCTCGAAGGTGGCGTCGCCGCCCTTGCGGTCGCCAGCGGCCAGGCCGCCGAGACCCTCTCGATCCTGAACATCGCCCGGGCGGGCGACAACATCGTGTCGTCATCGTCGCTCTACGGCGGGACCTGGAACCTGTTCACCCACACCCTGCCGAAGATCGGGATCACGACGACCTACGTCGACGGCAGCGATCCGTCGGCCTTCGGACGGGCGATCAACGAGAAGACGAAGGCCGTCTTCCTCGAGCTGATCGGCAACCCCCGGCTCGACGTCCACGACCTCGCCTCGATCGCCGACGTGGCCCACGCCCGCGGCGTCCCGGTCATCGTCGACAACACGTTCGCCCCGCTCCTCGCCCAGCCGATCAGGCACGGTGCGGACATCGTCATCCACTCGGCGACGAAATGGATCGGCGGCCACGGGACCGCGATCGGCGGCGTCGTCGTCGACGGCGGCACGTTCGACTGGGCGGCGTCCGAGCGGTTCAAGCAGGACTTCGTCGACCCGGATCCGTCCTACCACGGGATCAGCTACACGGCCGCGTTCGGCAATCTCGCGTTCATCCTGAAGCTGCGCGTCCAGGGCCTCCGCGACATCGGTGCCGCGCTCAGCCCGTTCAACGCGTTCCTGTTCCTGCAGGGCCTCGAGACGCTCCCGTTGCGGATCAAGCGGCACAGCGAGAATGCCCTCGCGGTGGCCCAGTGGCTCGAGAAGCGCGACGGCGTGACCTGGGTCAGCTACCCCGGCCTCGAGTCGCATCCATCGCACAAGCAGGCGACGAAGTACCTCAAGGGCGGCTTCGGCGGCGTCGTCACCTTCGGCGTCCGGGGCGGCGCGGAGGCCGGCCGGAACCTGATCGACAACGTCACGATCTTCTCGCTCCTGGCCAACGTCGGTGATGCGAAGTCGCTGATCATCCACCCGGCCTCGACGACCCACTCGCAGCTGACCGCCGAGGAGCAGGAATCGACCGGGACGACCCCGGACCTCATCCGGCTGTCGGTCGGGCTCGAGCACATCGACGACCTGATCGCGGATCTCGATCGGGCCCTGTCGATCGCCCTCGGCGAGGCCTCGACCGCCGGCGACCTCGTCGGGGCCGCTGGATGACCCAGACCGTCGGGGGCGTCGCTGCGGCGCCCCCGACCGCTCCCCCGGTCTTCGGGTCGGGCCGGCTCGAGACGACGCCCCTCGGACCGTTCGTCCTCGGCGACGGGACACGGCTACCGGAGCTCGTCGTGGCCTGGCGCCACGACGGGCTTCCGCCAGGCGAGGGGCCCCAGGTCGTCGTCGTCCACGCCCTCACCGGTTCCGCCGACGCGGCCGGCGACTGGTGGGAGCCGCTGATCGGGCCGGGTCGTGCGCTCGACACCCGGCGGATCGGCGTCCTCGGCGCCAACCTGCTCGGCGGGCGCTACGGGTCGACCGGCCCGATCTCCATCGACCCGCGGACCGACCGGCCGTTCGGGCGCGGATTTCCGGCTGTCTCGACGCGCGACCAGGCCCGGGCCCAGTGGGCCCTCCTCGACGCCATCGGAATCACGGAGGTAGCGCTCGTCGTCGGCGGTTCGCTCGGTGGGATGGTCGCGCTCGAAGTCGCCCTCATCCGGCCGCCGGCGGTCAGGCACGTCATGCCCATCGCGGCCCCTGCCGCGACCGGGCCGATGGCCGTCGCCTGGAACCATCTCCAGGTCGCGCTCATCGAGCGACTCGGCGACGACGGTCTCGCCCTCGCCCGCCAGCTCGCGATGACCACGTACCGCAGCGAGACCGACTTCGAGGAGCGGTTCGGCCGAACCTCGGAGCCCGACGGTCGGCCGTCGATCGTCAGCTACCTCGCCCACCAGGGCGGGAAGCTCGTGGACCGCTTCGACGGCGACACGTATCGGATCCTCGCGGGGGCGATGGACCGCCACGACATCGGCGCGGGACGGGGCGGCCTCGAGGCTGCGCTCGCCTACCTTGCCGTCGCGGGCGTCACCCTGACCGGGGTCGGGATCGTCGATGACATCCTGTACGGGCCGCGCCAGGTGCGTGCGCTGGTGACCGCCGCACGGGCGGCCGGCGTCGTGACCCGCTACCGCGAGATCCGCTCGACGAAGGGGCACGACGCCTTCCTGGTCGAATGGGACCAGCTCGGGACGATCCTCGGCGAGTCGCTCGATCGTGGACGCCCCCCGGGCACGTCGGCCGGCTCGAACGGGACAGCCGACGCGGGCTCGTACGTCAGCGATTGGCAGGGCCTCGAGGACTGATCCCCGACAGCCCTGCCCGTCTCGACCTCGGTGGTTCAGGCGTCGTTCGAGGCGACCCCGACGACATGGCCCTGCGGATCGGCGAAGAGCCCGAACGTCACGCCCGGTGCCTGGGTCGCCGGCTGGACGATCGTGCCGCCCAGGGCGACGGCCTGGTCGAGCGCGGCCTTGACGTCGGCGACCCCGGCGAAGACCGTCACGAGCGAGGCTCCACCCTGGAGCGGGCTGATGCCGCCCGGGATCGTGCCCGCCGGCACCCCGCTGTCGACGTAGGTGTAACCGGGGAAGCCGCCTGGCGGGTAGGTCCAGCCGAACAGCTTCGCGTAGAAGTCGCGCGCCGCGTCGGGATCGTCGGAGCGGATCTCGAAGTGGACGATCGGGTTGCCCATGACGGTGGTCCTCCAGCCTGTTGCGTGGCGTTCAGACCATCGACGAACGGCGTGGGGCGGAATCGACAGGCCCGTTCTCCGAGCGACCGGGCCGACGCTCAGGGCGTGCCCTGGCTGGCCTGGCTCGAGG
>DATAIW010000522.1:0-9972 GCA_036262455.1 Candidatus Limnocylindrales bacterium
CGCGGATCACGATCCCACCGACGTCGACGAACCCGCTTCCGTCCCCTGGTCGTTCGGGCGACGGCGGTCTAGCGGCGATCCTGGCGACGACGGGCCTCGGCCTCATCGCGCTCCTGCCCGCCCTGCGCCGCCGCCGCCGCCGACCCTGACCTGCGCCGGCGAGCCCGGCCTGCATCGTTGCGCCGTGCGGTGCTCACCGAGTGCGCGTTGCGACGCCTGAGGGCGTCACCAACCTTGCCGATCGAGCGTTCGTCCGTCGTCCTGCGCAGTGCCTGAGCGGATCAGCGCGTGAGCGGGCTCGCGTTCGCGGGCGCCGGGTGATCCTTCGTCACAACGCGCACGTCGTGCGCACGCGGGAACCCGGTCGCGGGCGGGAGCCCGGTCGCGGACGGAGCTGACCGACGCCGCCGCCGACCCTGACCCGCGCCGCTTCGCTATCCTCGTTGCCTGCCCCGCTCGCCGCTCGCGGCCGGGCCTGGAGGAGGACCGATGCGCACGCTGATCACGAACGGGACGATCGTCACCGCCGACGGCTCGACCGCCGCCGACGTCCTCGTCGACGGCGAGACCGTCGCCCAGATCGGGTCGGACCTCGCGGCCAACGGCGTGTCGGCCGACGAGACCATCGACGCCGCCGGTCGCTGGCTCATCCCGGGCGCGATCGACGCCCACACCCACATGGAGCTGCCGTTCGGCGGGACGTTCGCCAAGGACACGTTCGAGTCCGGCAGCCGGGCGGCCGCGTTCGGCGGGACGACGACGATCATGGACTTCGCCGTCCAGTCCAAGGGCAAGGCGCTCCGCGAGGGCCTCGACACCTGGATGGCCAAGGCGGAGGGCAACACCGTCGCCGACTACGCCTTCCACATGATCATGAGTGACGTCAACGACGCCACCCTCGCCGAGATGGACCTCCTCGTCGACGAGGGCATCCCCGACTTCAAGCTCTTCACCGCCTACCCCGGCGTCTTCTACAGCGACGACGGGGCGATCTTCCGGGCGATGCAGCAGACCGTGAAGAACGGCGGGCTGATCATGATGCACGCGGAGAACGGGATGGCGATCGACGTCGTCGCGGGCCAGCTGGCCGCGGCGGGCAAGACCGATCCCTACTATCACGGCGTTGCCCGTTATCCGGTGTTCGAGGGCGAGGCCACCAACCGGGTGATCCGCCTCGCCGAGGCCGCCGGTGCGCCGGTCTACATCGTCCACCTCTCCTCGCGCGACGCGCTCGAGGCCGTCCGCGGCGCCCGCGACCGCGGGACGAAGGCCTTCGCCGAGACGTGCCCGCAGTACCTGTTCCTGTCGCTCGAGGACATGGGCAACGGGTTCGAAGGCGCCAAGTTCGTCTGCTCGCCGCCACTCCGCCCGGCCGATCACCAGGAGGAGCTCTGGAACGGACTGATCAAGGACGACCTCCAGCTCGTTGCGACCGACCATTGCCCGTTCGACTTCCACGGCCAGAAGGATCTCGGCACGGCCGACTTCCGGAAGATCCCGAACGGCCTGCCCGGTGTCGAGGACCGGGTCGACCTGCTCCACGACGGCGGCGTCGTCGGCGGCCGGATCAGCCGGGAGCGCTGGGTCGAGATCATCTCGACGGCGCCCGCGAAGCTGTTCGGGATGTTCCCGCAGAAGGGCACGATCGCGGTCGGCTCCGACGCGGACATCGTGGTCTACGACCCCGATGCCACCCGGACGATCAGCGCGTCGACCCACCACATGGACTGCGACTACTCGTGCTACGAGGGACGGGCGATCCACGGTCGCTCCGACATCGTCCTGAGCCGCGGCTCGGTGATCGTCCGCGACGGCGCGTTCACCGGTCGCAAGGGCCATGGCCGGTACATCAAGCGCGCCCCGGCCGATTTCGTCCGGTTGAGCTGACCCGATCCGACCGCGTTCAGGCCCCGTTCCAGCTGCCGATCGAGCCGCCACGATGCCCGACCCGGGGACCGCACCCGACCCGCTGACATCGCCCGCCGAGCCGACGATCACGATCGTGGCCGGCGTCGATCAGCTCGCCGCCGTCCGCGCCTTCGTCCGGACCCACGTCCCCGCCGCCGGCGGGGATGAGGAGACCACGGCCGACTTCGTCCAGGCCGTCGACGAGCTCGTCTGCAACGTCATCGGGCATGGCTACGCCGGCCGACCGGGTTCGGTCGAGATCGCCTTCCTCGAAACGCCCCAGGAGATCGCGTTCCGGATCCGCGACGATGCGCCGCCGTTCGATCCGACCGCTGTCCCGGAGCCGCCCCTCGATCTGCCGCTGGCGGAGCGCCGCCTCGGCGGCATGGGCATCCATCTCGCCCGGACCCTGACGGACGGGTTCGACCACCGTATCCTGCCGACAGGCGGCAACGAGGTCACGGTCCGCAAGCAGCGTCGAATCACCACGGGAGAGGCGAGCAATGGACATCACGACGGACCGACCGAGCCCTGACCTCGCGGTCATCGGCCTCAGCGGCGAGCTCGACGGCTCGAACTTCGAGCAGCTCATCGACGCCGGGCGGGCAGCTCGCGACGGGGGCGCCCGGCGGATCGTGCTCGACCTCGCCGGCCTGACCTACATGGGCAGCTCGGGTCTCGTCGCGATCCATTCGATCGCCCTTCTCCTCCGCGGCCAGGAGCCGACCTCGCCCGAGGACGGCTGGCAGGCGATCCACGACCTCGACGCCTCCGGTGGCGACGGCCCGGACGCCGCCCTGTCCCTGGCCGGTCCGCCACCGTCGATCGAGCGGGTCCTCGACCGCAGCGGAATGCTCGGCCTGTTCGCGGTCCACGCCGACCGGGCGTCGGCCGTCGCGGCCGCGACGACCGCCTGAGGCTGTCGCCCGAACGCGGAAGGATGACCGCCATGCGTGCTCCGAGGCTCGAGCGGCTGATCGAGCGGGCCGGTCTCGACGCGCTGCTCGAGGCGGCGTCGGCCATCGCGCCCGGCATCGAGGTGCGCATCCTCGGCGGCGACGGTGCCGAAATCACGCGGTCCCCTGCGACCGACGAGCGGAGTGCGACGACGACGGCGACAGCCTCCGTTCGGCCCCTGGTCGTGGACGGCAACGACCTCGGGAGCGTGGCGGTTCGCGCTGGCGACGAGGCGGCGGCGCGCTCGATCGGCGAGCTGGTCGGCCAGGCCATCGAGCTCGCCGCGACCGAAGGCCTCGGCCGTCGGATGGTCGCCGCGGCCGCGGTCGACGACCTCCGCGAGCTTGCCCTCCTGTCGCGTCTGTCGGAAACGCTCGGATCCGCGGTCGATCCGGCCGGCATCGCCGATTGCGTCCTCTCGACGGTGTCGCGCCCGCTCGGTCCCGCGGTCGGGTTCGTCCTCGGCCCCGATGACGCAACCATGCTGGCGGTCAGTGGCCCGCCCGACGACATCGCGGCCCTGCGGGCCGACGCCGCATCGCTGGTCGCGAGCCTCCGGGCCGAGAACCCGACGATCGCCTCCTGCGCCGCGGTCGGGACACCGTCCGACCATCGATTCGGGACGATCCTCGCGGCGTTCCTGCGGACCGCCCGGGGCCATCACGGGACGATCGTCCTCGGCCGTGACGCCGGCGCCGGGGAGTTCACGGCCGCCGATCGGCAGCTCCTCGCCTCGGTCGCAGGCCAGGCGGCGATCGCGATCGAGCGGGCCGGGCTGCAGCGCCAGATCGTGGAGCGGCGCGCCCTCGACGAGGAGCTCGCGATCGGGCGGCGGATCCAGTTGTCGCTCATGCCGCGCCGCTTTCCGACGATCGAGGGCTGGGAGATCGCCAGTGCCTATGAGCCGGCCCGCGAGGTCGGTGGCGACTTCTACGACGTCTTTCGCCTTCGCGACCGCGGCGACTGCGTCGGCCTGGTCGTGGCCGACGTCACCGGCAAGGGGATCCCGGCGGCGATCCTCATGGCCGACACCCGCGGCCTCATCCACGCGGCGGCGGATCACAGCGACGATCCCGCCGAGACCCTCGCCCGGGTCAACCGGATCCTCGTCGACGAGCGGGCGAGCGGGCTGTTCGTGACCGTCGTCCACGCCGTCCTCGATCCTCGCACCGGACGCCTCGTCCTCGCCCGTGCCGGACACGACCCCGTCCACCTCCTGCGCGCCGATGGCCGGCTCGAGGTCCTCGTTCCGCCCGGCCGCCTGATCGGGATGGTCGCCGATCTCGGTGTGACCTCGGTCGAGCTGCGCGTCGAACCGGGCGACGCGTTCGTCGGCCACACCGACGGGATCACCGAGGCCCGCGCGCCGGACGGATCGTTCTACGGCGAGGACCGGTTCCGGGCGCTGCTGGCCGGGCTCGCCGGGACGACCGCCGCCGGGATCGTCGCGGCGGTCACAGCCGATGTCGCGTCGTTCCGGGGCCGCGCCGAGCCTTCCGACGACCTGACCCTGCTGGTTGTTCGCCGCCAACCGGCCGCCGCCGGGTAGGTGATCGGGCGAATCGTTTCCCGACGAGCCGAGTCTGTATTTCGCTCCGAGTCATTCGGGTTGACGACAGTGACGGAGCGATCGCGCGATCCGGGCTAGACTCGGGTGGACCCCCAAGGCCCGACTCGAGGTCGTCTTGCCCGCCGATCTTCTGCTACCGCTGTTCGCGCTGGTGCTTCTCGCCAACGCCGTCCTTGTCGCCGCAGCGATCCGCGGGATGCTGCGCGGTCGTCCGGACCTGGATCGGCCGACGACGATCGGCCGACCGAACGGCATCGGCATGGTTGCGTCGCGCAACCTCGACCGACCACTGACCGACGAGCTCAAGCATGCGATCGCGGCGAGGCAAGGCATCGCCGACGAGGCGCCGCTCGCCTCGACGCCTCCGGGCCAGGCGCCGCTCGCCTCGACGCCTCCGGAACCGGCCGCGCCGGACCCCGAGGATCCGTCCGACGCGGGACCCGACAACGAACGCTTCAGCACGTCCCAGGCCTCGCCGGCTCGCGCCGCGGCGGGGTCATCCGAAGCGATGCCGCCGGCGACGTCCCCGCCGGCCACGTCGCCGCCCGAGACACCCGCCCCGAGGCGCCGGCGGACGGCGCAGGCCGGCATCAATGCCGACGCGCGCGGACCGCGTCCCGCGGATCCGCCCCGTCGCGGTCGGCGGCGCTTCTCGTTGCCGCCTGAAGAGGATCACGAGAAGGTCAATCGGTCCATCGAATCGTTCCTGAGCGGCATCGATGGATCCGGGTCCGATCCCGCGGCGGGGACGGCGGACCCCTCCTCCGGTGGGCCGACGACGGTCGCGCTCGTCGCCGTTGACGGCCTGGTCGACTCCGGACGGGCCGGCCTCCCGACAGCCACTGGCGCGTCGACCGGGAACGACGTCGACGATGCGCAGTCCGCCGATGCCGTGGCGATGGTCGAGCGGACGCTGCGTGGCGCCGCACGGGGGAGCGACGTCGTCAGCGTCGACGGCCGCGGCCGCTTCCGGGTGATCCTCCGCGGCACCGGCGAGCTCGCGGCCCGGGCCTATCTTCGACGGATCCGGTCGACGGTCGAACCGATGCTCGAGGCCTCCGATCGGCCGCTCCGCTTCGTGGTGGCCACCGCGACCGTCCTGGGCGAGCCGATCGAGGACGCCGTCCGCCAGGCCGATCGTCGGCTGGCAGCGACGCTCGGCGCGACTCGCGACGCGGAGGGCGCGACCGGCCAGGACCACGGTGAACCGGCCTTCGACCCCCGAGCGGCGGGCGACTGACCGCCTAGCCGACCGGACCGACCGGACCGACCGGCGCGCCATCCGGGGTGCCGACCGGCGCGGGCTCCTCCTCGGGTTGCCCCCGGTGGATCGCCATGAAGACGATCGCGAGGGCCAGGGAACCGATCGCCACGACGGCAGCGATGACCTGCTCCGCCCGGAGTTGACCGGCGACCACGGGGTCACGCCAGGTCGAGGCAACGACCGCCCGCCCGACGGCCCAGCCGGCGAGGGCGAACAGGAAGAGCCGCCCGTCGGAGCGGCGGAGTTGCGGCAGCAGCGACGCCAGGACGATGACGACCACGACGATCGCGGTCGCGATCGCCTCGAGCGCCTGCGACGGGATCGATGCGACGGCCGGACCCAGCGAGCCCCACGGGCCCGACCCGAGATACGCGGTTGCCGGCTCGCCGCTCGTCGGCAACCCCTGGCCCGTCCCACCGAGGACCATCGCCAGCTTGCCCGCGACGAGCAGGAAGAGCGTCGGGAACGTGCAGGCCCGCAGCCACGGTCCCGGCCGGCCGTCGAGGAGCAGCGCGACGAGCGAGCCCGTCAGCGCGCCGCCGACGACCCCGACGGTCAACTCGAGGCTGCCGACGCCGGGGTCGAGGATCCGACCGGGCACGGCCGTGAAGAAGGCTGGATGGAGCAGGACATAGCCGAGGCGTCCGCCAATGACCGCACCGGGCACGATGCCGAGGACGACGAACAGGAGGTCGTCGACGCGCAGGCCGGACGCTCGAGCGGCGACTCCGGCGAGCACGATCGCCCCGAAGATCGATGCGGCGATCGCCACGGTCTCCCAGCGGACGGCGCCGTCCCCGAGATGGAGCAGCGGGTCGAAGTCGAACGCGAGGGCGGCGGTCGGCACGATGGGCGTCAGTGTACCGGCGCGACGAGACCGGGGGCACGGCGCCGTCGATCCGCGTTCGGTCGATCCGTTCACGACCCGTGTGTCAACTGGCCGACACATCGGCTGTCGTTGCTGCGCTCACCCGGGGGTCTCGCAGGCGACCAGCATCTGGTCATCGGTGGCGTGTCCCGGGGGGAGCACAGACCGAAAGGGACGGACGAGGGGTTGCCCGTCCCGGGGGTAGACGGACAGCCGGGCCCTGGGGGGACCGGCGGTCCGCTCGACGGCAGCGCCCGGCCTCTGGGGGGAATGCCGGGCGCAGCCGTCGCACTCACGGAGGGGCACATGAGCGCTCATTCCACGCTCGCGATCCGCCTCCTCGGTCGCGTGGACGTCCACGCCGATGACGTCACGATCCGGATCGGCGGTCGCCACGCCCAGGCCCTCATGGCACTGCTGGCCCTGCGGCCACGGCCACGCCTGCGCGACACGCTCGCGGCCGAGCTCTGGCCCGAGGCGGGAGCGCCATCGGCCGCGTCCCTGCGGCAGGCCCTCTGGCTCATCCGCTCGAGCCTGACGGCCGCCGGCGTCGATGCTGATCAATGGCTCGAGGCGGACCAGGACACGATCGGGCTCCATCGCGACGCCGCGCTCGATCTCGATGTCGACTCCTTCGAGCGGCTCGCCACGAGCGGCGCTCCCGACGACCAGGAGCACGCCCTCCGGGTGTATGCCGGCGATCTCCTCGAGGGGCTCGGTCACGAATGCTTCGCCGCGGACCGCGAGCGGCTCTCGGATCTCTACGAGGATCTCCTGGCCGAGGTGGCCCAGAACCGCCTCGATCACGGGGACACCGTCGGTGCCCGCCGCGCCGCCAGCGAGCTCCTCATCCGCGATCCCCTCCGCGAGGAGGCCCACGCGGTCCTGATCGCGGCCTACGGGCGAACCGGCTCCCGGTCCCAGGTCGTCCGCCAGTACCGTCGTGTCTGCGCCATCCTCCGGGCCGAGCTCGCGGTCGCTCCCCTGCCGGAGACCGATGCCGCCTATCGCGTGGCCCTGGCCGTCACCGCGACCCGCTCGCGCGATCGTGCCGCGGAGGTCCGCTACGACGCCGGCCCGTTCGCGCCGGTTCTCGTCTCGAGCGCCTGAGCCTCCGCCCGGTCACCCACCCGACGCTCACCCGACGCCCGTCCAATCGCCGGACCTCCGTCTCCTCCGGAGCCCGGCCGCGAATCGGAACGGCCCCGGCGGTTGCCGGGGCCGTTTCGTGCGCGAGACTGACCTGGGTCAGGGGGCGACCTGGGCCCAGTAGGCGACCTGGTATTCGTCGCCGCCACCGCTCAGCTGGATCCAGCCCTGGGCGATGGTGCCGTTGGCCAGGCCGGCGTTGACCGTGATCGTCAGCGTCGCGCTGGAGTTGGCGGCCACCGTGATCGACGACGGGGTCGTGATCCGGCTGTCATCGCCACCGATCGTGCCGCCGTTGAACGCCGCGAGGGCGCCGCCGGCCGGGGTGAACTTCAGCTCTGCAACATCGAACGTGCGCGCCGTCCCGGTCAGGTTCGTCACCTTGACCGCGATGGACGTCGCGTTCGTCTTGCTGGCGTTGATCCGGCCGAAGCTGGCGCTCGTCGGCCAGAACGTGGCGTCGGTCGAGGCGGCCTCGGCGAGGTCCTCCCGGCCGGCGCCCTGGGCCTGCGGCCCGACGGTCGTCGACGCGTCGAACGCGTTCTTGACCACGAGGTCCGCCGTATTGACGAGGGCCGACTTGATCTGGGCCGGGGTCCAGGTCGGGTGCAACCCGCGGAGGACGGCGGCCGAGCCCGCGACGTGCGGGGCCGACATCGACGTGCCGCTGAAGAACGCCCAGTCGCCTTCACCGCCGCAGCTCGCACCGTTGGTGCAGGCCACGGAGCTGAGGACGTTGACCCCGACCGAGGCCAGGTCGGGCTTGATCGCGTAGTCGACGTTGGTCGGACCCTGGCTGCTGAAGCCGGCGAGGATGTCGCCGTTGGACGTCACGAACTCGGAGAAGGTCGCGGCGACGGTGACCGAGGTCGCGTGCGCCGCCCGGAGGGCTGCGCCGGCGGTGTTCGAGATCATGACGGCGGGGATGTCGTCGTCGAAGCCGACCGACCTCGCCATCGCCGTCGGATCACCGGCGACGTTGTTGACCACGATCACGCCGGTGGCTCCCGCCGCCTTGGCGTTCGCCACCTTCTGGCTGAACGTGCAGACGCCGCGATTGATCAGGGCCACCTTGCCACTGGCGCCCGCAGCGATCGCGGCGCAGCCGTTGGCGGCCGTGTCGAAGAGGCCGAACGTGCCGGCCGGCATCGAGCCGAAGTCACCGACCGCGGCGCCGACGGTTGCGCTGCTGTCGCCCGTGTAGGTCAGGGGCTGGCCGACGAAGTGGTTGTTCGTGCTGGCGCCGACGGTGATGATGTCGCGCGCCCGGCCCGGCGAACCGATCGTGAACCCGCCGGGGCCCTCGTTGCCGGCCGAGGCGACGACGACGACGCCCGCGGCGACGGCGGTGTCGAGGCCCTTGGCCAGCAGGTCGTTGTTGCCGTGGTACGCGCCGCCGAGCGACAGGTTCAGGACGTCCATCCCGTCGATCACGGCCGCCTCGACCGCGTTGAGGATGTCCTCACTGCGGGCGTTGACGACGGCGCCGGGGAAGACGTTGTAGTTGCCGAGCCAGGCGCCGGGCGCGATGCCCGACATGTCGTCGATCGCGACGCCCTCGACGGTGGCCGTCTTGCCGGTGACGCCGGCGACAGTGCCCGCGGTGTGGCTGCCATGATCGCCTTCACCGGCGACCGGCAGCGCGTCGTAGTCCGTCTGGTTGTTCCTGTTGTAGTAGACCTTGGCGACGATGACCTTCTCGCTCACGTTCTTGCACGTGCTGCCGGTCATGTCCGCCGCGTCGCACTTCGGGAAGCCCGCCGGATAGGCGAAGCCCGCCGGATCGAAGAACGGATGGCGGTAGTCGATACCCGAGTCGATCATGCCGACCTTGACGCCGGCGCCGGCATCCGCCCGGCCGCCCGCGGCGGCCCACGCGGCCTGGGCGTTGATGAGCTTGTAGCTCTCGCTCATGTCGGGGTGGTAGAGGGCGTTGTACTCGACCACCGCGACGTCCGTGTTGTTGGCGAGCTTGCCGATCGCGGCGCCGTTCAGCTTGACCGCGACCGCGTTGAGGGTCACGAAGTACTGCGAGGTGATCTTGGCGCTCGGGACATTGGTCTGGAGCCACTTGGCGAAGGCCGAGTGCTCGGTCTTGAGGTAGCCGACGTACTTCTTGGCGGCGGCGCTGTTCGGGTTGAGCTTGGCGCTCGAGACCCTGGTCTTGAGGTAGCCCGGGACGTGACCGTCGTACGTGGCGACGGGCTGCTGCTTGAGGACGACGATCGCGGACGTCTTGTCCAGGATCGCGTTCGA
>DATAIW010000523.1:0-4850 GCA_036262455.1 Candidatus Limnocylindrales bacterium
GAGGACGACTGAGATCGCGATCGGCAGGGTCAGGAGGAGCGAGATCCGGACGAGGCGCCGGGCGACGCCGGCAATCGCGGCGGCCGGCAGGATGGCCAGGCCGATGATCGCCAGTGGTCCGAGATAGCCGCCGATCACGAACGCACCGAGGGATTCGACGGACGCGAGCACGGCCTTTGTCAACGGGTTCAGGCGGTGCCAGGGCGATGGCGCCGCCGGGGCGAGGCCTGCGAGGAAGGCAGATTCGGATGGCGCGGATCCGGCGTCGTCGATCGGCCGGTCGACGAGGTCGTTGTCTGCCGGGACGATCGGCTAGCCCTCCAGCCCGACGGCCTGCTCGCCCTGCGGGAAGCGGGCAACGAACCGACGGCTGAGTGCACCGAGGATCGCGAACACGACGAAGAAGGTCAGCGTCTTGTCGATCGGATCCTGGAGGAGGCCCTGTTTGAGGACTGAATCGCCGAGGCTGTCGCCGGCCTTCTGGAAGGCGGCCACGAGGAGGTCCGCCCCGCCACCTGTGACGCCGCCGAACACGATCGCGGAGATCGGGGCGGAGATGATCGCCGACACGATCCCGCATGCCAGGCCGGCCACGAAGATGTAAGCGGCGCCGAGATCACGCCGGACGAACAGGAGGGCGATGAGGCCGACGACTGCGCTGACGAGCAGCAGGGCAACCGCCCAGCCCAGGAACACGAAGATCCCGTCGGGCGGTGGGGCGCCCTCGACCGCCGGGGCAAAGAACGTGATCGCACCCTTGCCGTAGTACGGAATGAAGCCGTAGACCGCGATCAGAGCGACGATCGCGACCACGACACCCGCACCGATCACCAGTCGGTCCGGCGACGTGTTGGGGCGGCTCCGGAAGAAGCCGAGCCGGCCGAAGATCCCGGCCAGCAGCCCGATCTCGACGGCGACGATGAAGAACGGCGCGGCGTAGTCGGAATGGAACGGCGCCGGCAGGACGTAGGTCCAGATGAGGTTGGCGAGGCCGCCGGTCAGGGCGCCGGCGATCGGCCCGGCCAGGACGCCGACAAGGATCGTCCCGATCGAGTCGAGATAGATCGGCACCTTCAGCGCGGCCGCGACCGTCTGTCCGAGGATGATGTTGATCGCGATCGCGATCGGGATCAGGACGATCGTCCGCGTGTCGAACTGGCTGGTGATCGATTCGAGCCGGTTCGTCTGGGCGTATTCCGTTCCGGCGTAGGCGACGAAGCCGAGGAGGAGCGCGATCCCGAGCAGGACGATGATCGTGTTGCGGGATGCGATCAGACCGGTGACCGGATCGGCCGTCGCGTCGAGCGTGCCCGTCGCGTTCAGTCCGATGATCACGACCACGAAGAACACGACGATCCCGACGAGGGCCTTCAGCCAGCCGGTCGACATGAGACCTCCTCCGTTGCCGCGCAAGGACCGCCGCACGCCAACGGTCCATGCCTACCCTCCGCCCGTAGTGTGCTACGTCGGACGGGTCGCCGCCAGTCTCCCGACGCGTTCCACGAACCGTCGCAGGAACTCCGGCGCGTCGGCCTCGACCGCCACATCGAGGTTCGGCGGCCGGCCCCAGACGCCGCGCCAATCGGTCACGGTCTCGCCGGTCGTCAACGTCCCGCCGAGCTCCACGTCGACCGCGACCGCCTGGGTCCGGATCAGCGACGGGTCGAGAGCCGCGGCCACCGCCAGCGGGTCGTGGATGAACGCCCCGTAGAAGCCGTCGTACCGGGCGTGGAACTCCATGTAGTACCGCAGCGCATCGGCGACGTAGCGGACGATCGGGTTGCTCGCGACCGAGCGCGTCGCCTGCATCGGGTCCTCGCCGCGAGCCAGGGCCAGCGAATCGTCGGGCGTGCTGCCGGCGGCGCGGGCGAGGGCGACGACGTGCTCCGGCAGGATCCTTGCCTGCTCCGTGACGTCGAGGCCGAGCGCGACCGCCCGCGGATGACCGTGGGCCGCAGCTGATACGCCCCATGCGGTGAACGCGATCTTCGCCGCGTCCGGGTCGCAGTGGATGTTCCACTCGGTCGTCGGCGCCGTGTTGCCGGGATGACGATAGGCGCCACCCATGAGAACCCAGCCCTTGAGCAGCCGCGGCAGGGCCGGCTCGCGGAGGACGGCGAGGGCGAGGTTTGTCAGCGGTCCGCAGGTCACCAGCGTGATCTCGCCCGGCCGTCGACGGGCCTCGTCGATGAAGACATCGACCGCGTGGCGCTCGCTGAGAGGGCGGCTCGGTGGAGGGAGCTCGGCGTGACCGAGACCCAGCGGCCCGTGCGTGTCGGGCGTCGTCTCGACCGCCTTCACGAGCGGCCGATCACGGCCGAGAGCGACCTCGACGTCGGTCCGGCCGGCAAGCTCGAGGACCGACCTGGTGTTGCGCTCGACCTGGTGGGCGTCGACGTTGCCGCCGACGCAGGTCACCGCGACCAGCTCGGCCTCGGGCGTGGCCGCGGCGTAGAGAAGGGCGAGCGAATCGTCGATCCCGGTGTCGACGTCGAGGATCAGGGGAACGATCGTCATCTTCGGAAGGTAGCGCACCATCCGGCGGCGGGCGCGGGCTGGGCCGTCAGACAGGGACGGGCCGATTGCGCCCGAAGAAGAGGACCCGCGTATAGGGCATGACGATGACGTACTTCCCGGCGAGAGCCTTCAGCGACTGGCCGGCAGCCCCGCTCGGAGCGCCCGCCCACGTCCCCCGGCGTCGCGGCACGAACTGCCTGCCCAGGACCGACGGCGCGATCGCTTCGCGCGGCTTCGGACTGCGTCCCCAGCGCGCCGAGCCGTAGGGGTAGAGCGGGTCGAGGACGATCGCCTTGGTGACCCGGAACCCGTCGGTGGCGAGTGGATCCGCCGTCGCCTCGAAGCCGCTCATCACCCAGGCATGACGCCCGGCCCAGACGAGGAGCCCGACCGGCCGGCCGGTTGCGCGGATCGATCGAGCCGCGAGTCGAAGCGCCTCCTGGAGCGTGTCCGCGCCGACGACGCGATAGGGCCCCGAATCGAGACGGTTCAACGCGGCGGCCCAGCCGACGACGCTGGCACCCTTGCGCACGAATCCAGCGCGGGTCGGACCGGACGCGGCGCGGGCGATCGCCTGGAGCCGTGACTGGGTCCGGGCGGTTCGATCGCTCGCGCCCATGATGTTGCGCATCATCTGCATGCTGGCCCCAACGCACTGGACGAAGTCTTCCTGGGCCACGAAGTCGTTACGGTCGGCAAGGTCGATCCGGAACGGCTTCGAGGCTGCGGTCCCAACCGTGGCCGTGGCTCCGCGCGCGCTCGCCCCGCTCCCCGGGCTGGACGCCTGGGCGGGGGAAGCCGGTCCGACCACGGCCAGCGAGCCGGCAAGAAGGGCGACCAGCAGCGGCGCGAACGGGTTCCGGCGGTGGCGCATGATCGCCGCATTCTAGCCGTCGGGAGCAATGACGCCGGACGGCTCCGTTGCCCGGCGCAGCTCGAGACGCCAGACCCGCCGATCGCGCTTCGTCGCGAGGCGCCACCACCAGGCTGAGCCCGAGGCGTCGATCTCCGCGGGCCGGGCCGGCTCGAAGACCGTGAGCGTCAGCCCGTGATGGGCCCACCGGCCGGCCAGATCGGCCCGCCCGGTCGCCTCGAGGACCGGCACGGACAGGCGGTCGCGCAGATCGATCGAGACGAGCACCCGGACCAGTCCGCCCGGGGCGACGAGGCCGGCGATGCCCGCCGCGGCGTCGCACGCATCGCCGAGGGCCAGGGCGCCGCGGAGCAGAGAGCCCCACGGAAAGAGGATCGATACCTCGGCCGCGATCGCGCTCAGCTCGTCGGGCGGACGCTCGGCGGCCGCGACGACGAACAGGGCGTTCGGCAGTCCGCCCCTGCGCGCGGGACCGGCAGCACGCAACGACGATTCGGCCATTGCGGCGGCGGACGCGTCGATACCGATCACGAGCACGGCCAACTCCCGTCGCGCACGGGCGAGGACCGCTCGACCGTCGCCGGTTCCGAGGTCGATGACGACCCGATCGGCGCGAGCGATGAAGGGTTCGAGTTAGCCGACATCCACCTCGTGGATGCGCCGGCCGACGACGCGTCGCATGGCCGGGAATCTACACTGCCCCGGTGCCAACGTCGCAGAACGCGTCGTCGCGTCCGATCGGATCCTACGAGCGGCGTCAGGCCGCCGTCCGGCCGTGGGATCCGCACGTCCTCGACGTAGCGGCGCGCGTGATCGCGATCATCGAGGGCGCCCGGCCCGACCTCCATGTCGAGCATATCGGCAGCACGTCCGTTCCGGGGCTGCCGGGCAAGGGAATCGTGGATCTCGGAACGGATGCGGACCCGGCCGACATCCCGACGATCACGGCCGCGATGTACGAGCTCGGGTTCGGGCCGCAGCCCGGTCCCGATCCGTGGCCGGCGACCCGGCCGATGCATGTCGGGTCGGTGGTCGACGATGGCATCGAGTACCGGGTTCACTTCCACGTCCATCCACGCGGGACCGGCGATCTCGACAAGGATCTCCGCTTTCGTGACGCCCTCCGTGCCGACCCGGCGCTCGTCGAGGGCTACGCCCGGATCAAACAGGAGATCGTCGACCGGGCGGGCGGCCCGCTCGACGGCGTCATCTACCAGGCGGAGAAGGGCGGCTGGATCCTCGACGTCTACGATCGACTCGGGATCGAGCGGCCGGCCAACGTCGGCGGCGGCCCCACCGGCGAGGCCGACCAAGGGGTGATTGAGCCCGAGCGAGGAGGATCGACATGACCGACGGTTCCGGAAGCCCGACCGAGCGACGCGTCGGGATCGTCGTCGGCAGCCGGTCCGACATCGCGGCCGCCGAGCGGGCGATGGCGGTCCTCGACGAGCTCGAGGTC